>CAZYUN010000106.1:0-1693 GCA_964650755.1 uncultured Gammaproteobacteria bacterium | reverse complement strand
TTATGACTATACAAAAAGATAAAAGCGGTTTGTTTTTGGATCTTTGTCGGATATTCCAGCGCCTCTAAAAAATGATGGTTAAGTTCGGGAATTTGATAGTTCATTGCTAATTGTTTGGCGCTTTCGTTGATTTGATTAGCTAAGATATGAGTATTAGCCAAAAGGTGTTCGGCGCCGATTAAAAATAGTTGCTTGTTAGCCAATTGATTGCTGAGTTGTTTGGCGGGATTTTTTTTGGCGCTAACAGCGGGAATAAAATTCAAACCAAAATCAGCGAGTTCTTTGATTATTTCGGTTATTTGTTTGTCTGAAAGATTAATCGCTTTGATGTTTTTAAAAATTAATAGCATCATTCACAATTGTGAGCCCAAATCATAGCGTGGTTGATTGGAGGGGTTAAATTCTGGATTAATTAAAAATAGTGGCAATTTTTTCTTTTTGGCAATTTGTGCTAATTGTCCGCCACCGGTCAAGCAAATTATTTTAGCTTTGGCCTGGATGGCTTCTACAAGACAAGACAAGGTTTCTTCGGTATTACCCGAATAACTGCTGATAATAACTAAAGTTTTTGGACTGACAAAACCGGGCAAGTGATAACCGCGAACCAGGGCTAATGGAATTTTTATTTCTTTAATAAAAATCCTTTTGATTATTTCAGAAGCTAAATTAGAACCGCCCATGCCACAGACAATAATTTGATCGTACTTTAAATAACTCGCGGGCAAGCGATTTTTTTTGGCAGTGGTATAACCACTTTCTAATTGTTGCGAAAAGTTGGCGATTGATTCGGCCACCGCTTGTGGATCCATTTTTTTAATAAATGAAAGATTGTCTAAATTCATATTTTTGACTTATATAATATATCATAACATATTTGACACTAATAAGGAATTGGTTTACAATAACCTATCAACTATGAATGATATTTATTTTCAATTAAAACAATTATTGGGGCAATATCAGCGATTGTTGCTGATAACCCATCGTCGTCCCGATGAAGATGCGGTGGGTTCGGTTTTGGCTTTGCGCGCTTATTTATTGTCGTTAAAAAAAGAAGTCGGAGTTTTTTCGGCTTTAAGTTCGGGTTCGGTTTTGTCTTATTTTCCGGATAGCGATCAGATTAGAGAAAATCAAGAAGTATTACAAGAAAATTGGGATGCTTGTGTTTTGCTTGATTGCGGTTCTTTGTCGCAAACAGATTTACCGGAAAATTTTTTTGTAGGAAAAAAAATTATTAATATTGATCATCATGTTTCTAATCCCGGTTATGGTTTTTTTAATTTAATTGATTTGTCAGCGAGCTCTACTTGTGAAATTATTTTTGATTTTTTTTCGGCTAACAATTTTTTATTGACTCGTCGCACCGCTATTTGCTTGTTAGCCGGTATTTTGGGAGACACTTCGGGTTTCATTCACTCTAATACCAGCTCTAAAACAGTTCAAATTGCTTCTCAATTGATGCGACAAGGTGCTCGAGTCGGTCAATTATTGGATTTTTCTTTTCGCAATAAAAATATTAATTCTTTGCGTTTGTGGGGTATGGTTTTGTCTCGTTTGAAATATCGGGCTGATTATGATTTGGCTTATGCTTGGGTGACTATTGAGGATTTAGAAAAATATCAAGTGCAAGAAGATGAAATTGGTGGTTTAGCAAATTTTTTGAATGTTATAGTTGATGCTGGAGTCGTCGCTT
>CAZYUN010000105.1:0-1782 GCA_964650755.1 uncultured Gammaproteobacteria bacterium | reverse complement strand
CTGGCGCGAAGCTCTTCCAGTCCGCTCGTGATGTAGTTTTTAGTCTCATTGGCTATGGCGCCGATTTCTGCTACTTCTTCTTTAGTAACCTCTTTGATGCCTTTCATGATATTGGTGAGCAATCCTGACTTGCGAGACAAATATTTATTTTCGACTATTTCAAGCTCTTCAGAGGTTTTTATCGACCCTTTTTCAGCTTCAAATTGCTGTTTTAGATTTAATAATTGATCTTTCATAATAGATTAATTATAATCATTTTCTGTCATTTAAGTCAAATTAAAAAAACAACCATTCTTATGACTTGTTACTTTTCTTTTTCTAGGAAAAAGAAAAGCTAAATCAAAAGAAAAAGTCGTTCGCTGTCATAAAACATGGCTAAATTTTAAACTTCACTCACTAAACCAAAAATGCTGGCGCTGTTTTGGTTTGCCTATCGGCCGTTCATTCCCATTTAAAATTAGCACAATTTTTATTTATGCTCACCAGGGTAACGGGAACAAAAAAATAAAATTAAAAATCAGGTGGGATGTATGGAGGAATTTCGTTACCATTATCACTATCATCTTCCGGATGACTGGCTGAAACAGATTCTTTTTTCTTCAAACTTAAAAATAAATATTCCAATAAAGTGATTCCACAAATCAAAATGATTAAATTCCACCAAGTTAAAAATTGTTTGCTTTGCAAAAACAAAACACCGACGATCGCCAAAGAGAAAAAAATTGATTGTCTAAAAGAAACACTAACGGCCCGATATTCTGATTCCTCAGCACTTCTTTTGTTTCTTAACCACGAAGAAACAGCGAAAATCGTGCCAGTCAAAGATAAAAATAAACTTAAATAAAACAAAAATATACCCCAAAATCCACTGGTCTGCGGATCAACATTAAAAAGAATAAAAAACCAAGCCACCCAACAGGCAAAACTGGCCGTTAAAACGCTTAATAATAATTGATTTAAAGACATAAACAATAATAATACTATCATTAGTATAACATAAAAAAATAAAATAAAAAAATCCCGCTCGGGGCGGGATTAAGAGAGGGACCAATCGATTATTCTCTGCTCACACTTAAGCGTTAGCGACCTAAAAAAATTTTAGGCAAGTGCGATAAAAAATAAACGACGCTTTTCCCCTCCCTTAATAAATCATTATAATGAAAAAAAATAAAAAAATAAATATTATGTCAAGATTGAGTTGTGGATAAAATTAAAAAATAAAAAATAAAAAAACCGAGGCGTGACCACTAGGGATCATTCCTCGGCAGAAAGAACAGGGGGGGCTAGGCGGCGAGCAGAGCGTCGATGACCTTGTCGAACAGGGCGACGGCCTCCTTACCGTGGCTGAAGTACACCTGGCCGGAGTAGGTCTGGCCGCACTCCCGCGCCGTGGGGTTGGCGGGAATGTGGAGGTGGTAGAACGGGGTATCCGTTTCCTTCTTGTCCCAGTCCAAGCTGAAGGTCCAGCCGCTCTTCAGTTTGACGATGAAACCGTCATTCCGCTTCTCCTCGGTCAGTTCAAGCACGCCATCACGGAGATCCTCCACGAGAAGATTCTCCATCTCCGCCGGACGAATCCGGCCGAAAAACATCACGATCTCTGCGATCAACTTCTGCATTTTCACGCTCCTTTTGTTTGCATTTCAAACTCAAAGTACACTACACACGCTTCAAACAGCTGATGGCCGTCGGAAATAAACCGTAATTGTTGTCAATTGATGATTTAATTCCCACGAACCTAACTGTCTGAAGTGTGTGCCCGACCTTGACTAGTGATCGCAG
>CAZYUN010000104.1:0-1936 GCA_964650755.1 uncultured Gammaproteobacteria bacterium | reverse complement strand
TATTAGTCCAAATTTATTGGTCTTTAAGGATTTGAAGTTAGATACGGTTGAGGGCATTCCCTCCACCTCTAAAAATAGAGGCGAAACAATTACTCCTGGAGCCATCTCGCCCAGCGACGATCTACAAAATAGAACAAAAAAATTTGAAGGTGAACCACCCAACCTAAAACCACACAAAGATCCTTGTTGTGGATTCGCAGAAAATCCCTGTGTTCCCTGCCAATATAATGTTGGCTATGGCCATCGTTGTGGCGACGAAAATAATATGAGTGGATGTAAAGAAATAACTCAAGAAGAAGCTGATAGATTATTAAATAAGGATTTAGAATTAGCAGAAACAGAAGCTATGAGAGTTATTCCACAATTTGGGCAATTATCTACAGCTAGACAAGAGGTTTTAACTGATATGGTTTATAGTATGAATAGAGGTAATGAAGCGGGATTAGACAGTTTTACTAATTTAAAAGCTGCTATAAGCTCAGGTGATTGGGAAAGAGCTGGTGAAGAAATACGACGCTCATCTTACTGTGGTCAAGTAAAAAGTAGATGTCTCTATAACATAGAAAGAATGAAAAAAGGATAAAACTTAAATTTGTATGAAAAAGATATCAATATCAACCTTAATTATTTGTTTATTGATTTTAATATTGCCTCTAATCGTTGGAGCACAATATGATGAGAGTTGCGGTGATCGTTGTATGGATGACCCTAATTATAATGAATGCGTCAATAATTGTGCTAAAGACATGCAAGAACAAGAAGGGGGAACTATTGGAAACTTTAAATACAACATACCTATAGGTGGTAACACCGACTTCAATATCACCGAATCAAACAAAGGTAGAATTTTAGGTGATTTTTTCAATATTTGGTATGGAATGCTAATGGGAGCGATTGGTGTAGTGGCAACTTTCATGATTGCTTGGGGGGGGTTTCAATATTTGTCATCTCGTGGTGATTCCACTCAAATAGGTAATGCGAAAAATACTATTATTTCGGCTATTACCGGACTGATTTTAGCTTTTACAAGTTATTTGATTTTAAGCGTTATTAGTCCAAATTTGTTGGAATTTAAGGATTTGAATTTAACAACAGTTGAAGGTGTGGCGAGTGACCCCAGTGTTGGTAGTGGAGAGGGTGGCCATTTTAATCCTGATGGAACCCCAAATCTACATCCAGCCCCAACAGACGGATTAACACCGGAAACAAATTCACTAAAGGATTTTATTAATGAAGCTACGGGATCACAACCATCATCAGCAAAAAGACCAAACGATAACGGATCTGAACACGAAAAAGGAAGAGCCCTTGATTATCCCAGAAATGATAATACTGATGATTTCTTTGGGGCATTAATAGAAGAAGCTGGGAAACCAATTGCAAATCACAAGGGTTGGCCAATTTATATTCTTAGAGATAAAAGAATAGGGGGTGTAACTTACCCAGTTATTAGAATAATTGATGAATTTAATAAAGTAGACGGAGAGGGAAACTGTTATCATATTGATCAAGGAAAATTCGGCCAAGATTACTAATCAAACATGACAAAAAATCAAACAATTTTTTCATGCTCTAATTGTAGCGCCCAATATCCGAAATGGCAGGGGCGCTGTTTAGAATGCGGAAAATGGGGCACGATTGAAGAAGAAATAAAACCAATAAGCAATCAAGAACAAAAAAATTTAATGCCACCGGCAAACAGTATCAAGTTCTCAGACATTCCTATTGAAAAAATAAACCGTTATGTTTCTCAAATATCAGAATTAGATAGAGTTTTGGGCGGGGGCTTAGTCCCTGGCTCATTAATTCTGCTAGGTGGCGATCCTGGAATTGGCAAATCAACTTTAGCCCTGCAATGGGCCGACAAATTAGAATCTTGTTTATATGTTTCAGGTGAAGAATCGGGCGCACAAGTAAAATTAAGAGCCGAGCGATT
>CAZYUN010000103.1:0-1968 GCA_964650755.1 uncultured Gammaproteobacteria bacterium | reverse complement strand
GAGCAAAAAATTCTGAAGCTGATTGTTCAGATGTGAATTCAACTTCTGCCACCATTAAACCACTTAAAGCTCCACCAAAAACATCAACCTCTATAATTAAATCATTATAAGACATTTTGAAACGTTTTTTTTCTATTCTTCGACCATCGGTAGCCGGCCAAAAAACCTCAAATTGTTCTTTGGTAATTTCTGTCTCCCACTCATTACGAACAGCTTGACCGGCAGTTTTTACCGTTTGAAAATATTTATTTCCTTTTTGTCTCAAACGAACCTCGGTACCATTAACATCAATCGCCAAATAACCCTGAACGATCGCCTCGGCTGATTCGGGATTAAGGCCCTCCGGCAATTTTTTGATCAAAAACTTTCTTTCAATTTCTTTCGGTTCTTTGTTAATTTCTACTCGCTCTGATTCCGACTGTTTATTTTCAATATTTGAAACAGGATTAACAAAACCACTTTCTCTGTTTAGCATAAAATTATTTTTTACGTTTAGTATTTAAAAATTCATCAATATAAGGTCCGACTGAGGATTTATTATTTAATCTCAATTTGGCTTTAAGTTCATCAATCTTCGGTTCAGCCGATATTTTGTTGTTGGCTCTTAATTCTAAAAATAAACCCAACCCGGAAATCTTATCAACAGCCAATTCAATTTCGTCATATTCATAAATAATTCTTCCTTTTTGAATTTTTTCTACTAAAGAAAAACCAGCCCCATTAAATGCTTTTAATAAATCCTCGGGATTGCTATAAAAATTTCCGAACTCACCGTCTTTAATATATTCTTCAGTTGGTCGAATAATTTTTCCGTCATCACGAACAGCTTTGGTTCCTTTGTGGACTAGATTTTTAATTACACCATTTTCTACCCTGACTCGAATCAAATGCCTAGGATCATGACCTAAGGCCTCATTAGTAAAATAATAATCAACTTGTTCAAAAACTTCTACAGCTTGACCACACAAAGCTTCTATCGCTGATAATTCATCAACTGATAAAGGCAATTTATCTTGAACATCATAATTATTGGTATCGGCGGTCTCTTGTTCGGTATAAGTGTTGGCTAAAACCAATTCGGCATTTTTTTTGGTTGGTAAAATATATTTATTATAGGCCGGCAAAACAATCTGCAAAGTAATCCATAAATTCATTTCAGGAGAAAAAGAACTTCTACCCTTTAATACATCACGACGCATTCGGCGCATCAACAAGGTTTTTATTTCGGCCTCAATATAAGAACGAATATCGCTTGCTTCTAAAACTTGATCATTTAAGCCATAAAGACCCTCAATAATAATAACTTTAACTTTTTTTCCATCAACTTCAGTCGATCCGTCTTGTTCAGAAATTTTCATAGAATACTCTGGAATGCTGGCTCGGCCTCCGGCTTTCAAACTTTTGACACTCACATTAACCGCCTCCAAATCAACTACTCTGGGATTATCAAAATCCAAATGATCTTTTTCATAAACTATTCCGGCCATAATCTTATCAGCTAAAGCGGGATATTTTTTTTGAACAAACTTTTCTATTTGGGCAAGATTTTCTGAACTGAATTTTTTGTCAAAAGGCAAATCACCAATAACTGAACGAATATAATCGCTTAATTCTTGCAAATCAACTTCTGATGCTTCATCTAAAGAAAGATGTTCGGGAATATTTTGGGCAATCATTCTAGAAATGCCTTTATAAAAATTGTCTGTAGAAAAAACCACCGCTTCAATCCCCTCATCTTCTAATCTTTCTTTTAGACGATTAGATGCCTCGCCCTTGCCTGAAGCTGAAGCTCCCGCTAAATTAATAACCGCTCGTTCTTGATTAGCTAAAACTTCTTTAACCCTATCGGTCATAGCTTCAAGCCAATCACTAAAATACAATTCCGGAACCTCTAGTGGTCGTTTTTCTTGATCGGGTGGAGGCGTAGTTTCAAAAAAACGAGTCATACCGCTTTCTTTTCTAAACATA
>CAZYUN010000102.1:0-1981 GCA_964650755.1 uncultured Gammaproteobacteria bacterium | reverse complement strand
AAACACTCAGAGCGCTAATAGAGCAAATTCTTAAAGAAACACCGGAAGAGCCGAAATCACAACGAGATTTTAGGCTCAAGCTGAAACCGATTTTCACCTTCAAAAATGGCTCAAACTATGATTCTTTCATTAATTTTGCAGTCGTAAACGGAAAACTCTTTGCTGGTTGCAGTTCGGGCGAGGTTTTCGTTCTGGAGTCAATTGGTTGGAAAAAAACACGACTGAAAATGAAACAAGGAATTAACGTGATGTTTGCTGACGGATCTGATTTGTTGGTTGGTGATGGTGCTTGTTGTTGCGGTGGCGTTAAACGCCTGAGTGCCAATGGTCGAGTTAAAAAAATAACGCCAATTAAAAGTCAGACCGAAAAAAATGGCGATCTCAGAGGAAATGTTCATGGGATTATTCGCTACAAGAATAGATTATTAGCCGGAGTCGGCGGATGCTCTGGATCACATGTGTATATTCTTGAAAATGATCGCTGGCAATATCTTGATAATGACCCTAAAAAATATGTTAATTCAATGTTTGTTGATTCTTGGGGTACTGCCTATTTTTCAATGGGTTCAGAAGTTTATTTGTATGATGGCAAATTCAAGTTACTGGGAAATGTTGCTAGCAGAATTAGCCAATTTTTTGAATTTCAGGGCAAGGTTTATATGGCCTGCACTGATTTTGGTTCTGTTCTGCCGACTCATCGCTCCCAGGGATACATTTATGAAATTGCTGGCGAAAATATCAAAAATGTTTGGAATCAGGTTGGTGGAGTTGAGAGATTTTTCACTCACCAAAACGAATTATATGCTTATGGCCGGGATTTTAGATATTGCAATTTGAAAGAAGAAAATATAGACATATTGAAACTACAAGACGGTAACTGGCAATTGTTAACCAGCGTCAGCAAACACTACAAGTTCTTTTCTTTTGAAAATGCTCTTTATGCTGGATCTTTTGAGGGTGAAGGAGAGAACCAACGCCCGACCATCTTTCAGGTAGAGTTAAAATAATTTGAACAAACAAACCCCCGAGGAGCAATCTTCGGGGGTTCTTTATTTCAACATCTGAATATAATTAAAAAAATACATTTCAAAAATTAAACTAAACATCAATAACTATTTAATAATCTTATCAATAATACCATAAGCTATCGCCTCTTCAGCCGACATATAATAATCTCGATCAGTATCTTTTTCAATTTGCGCCAAATTACGATTAGTATGTTTGGTCAAAATCTTGTCTAATTTTGATTTTACTTTAAGGATATGCTCGGCTCTGATTTTAATATCAGTCGCCTGACCTTCGGCGCCACCCATTACCTGATGAATCATTATTTCTGAATTTGGCAAAGCTAATCTTTTTCCTGAAGCGCCACCAGCTAAAATCACCGCACCCATTGAAGCAGCCAAGCCAACGCAAATAGTAGAAACATCCGACTTAACATGTTGCATGGTATCATAAATCGCCAAACCTGCCGAAACCGAGCCACCAGGCGAATTGATATAGATCTTAATATCCGATTTACTATCCTCATTATCTAAAAACAATAATTGCGCAATTACCGTGTTGGCAACCGCATCATCAATCGGACTACCCAAAAAAATAATCCTATCCTTAAGCAATCGCGAATAAATATCATAAGATCTTTCACCTAAACTTGTTTTTTCTAAAACCGTGGGAATTAAATACATATTATTATTTTACTGATTAATTATTATTATAATAACACCAAATCGCCATCTTTTTCAATAATTTTCCAATTACCGGCAAAACCCGATGCTTTTTTGTGACCACCACCACCAAATTGAGAACACCAAGCCGACAAATCAACATCCTCGCGTTTAGTCCGCCAACTGGATTTAAAACCATCTGAACCGATCTTAAAAAAAGCAACAACTCCAGCATCAACTATAACATTCAAAAAATTTGCCAAACCACCAATTTCATCTTCTTGTACTTGATATTTTTCTAAATCCTCAATAGT
>CAZYUN010000101.1:0-1996 GCA_964650755.1 uncultured Gammaproteobacteria bacterium | reverse complement strand
CTGAGGATGGCTCGGTTTTGGCTTTGGGTTGGGATTTTATTTCAACCGGCGACCCCAAACATGGTCGAGATTATCATTACACTCCCTGCGGTATTTTTTTAAATTCACCCAACAATTTTAGTTATCGCGCTCAAGGAACAAAAAATGAACGGGGTTGGCGTGGTTATGGTAGTAAGGGCAAACGAATTTGGGACTTTGGTTGGCAATGGAGCACGAAACCGATTCGTGGTCGTGATGAGCCGAGAGAGATCCGCTTGTTGATGCATGCCACTGACCCCGATTATGGTGAATCGAAGTTGGGTAGTGTTCAATCCAAGGGTTGCGTGAGGGTTTCGGCCAAGTTTAATGTTTTTTTGGATGATCTGGCTGTTTTGGATTATTTGTATGTTGAGCGTATTATTGAGCCAAAATTCAAAGCCATTATTTCTAAACAATATGTGTCACATGGTTTTGAGGGTAGATTTTTGTTGGTGGCTGACTCCTCTGATGTTTTTTAGTAGTTGATATTGTTTTTTGAGTTTGTTCTTTTAGTCCCGTTTTGGCGGGACTTTTTATTTTGAAGTTGGTTTTTTTATGCTATAATGTTTTACATAATATAATCTATTTTTTTAGTTAAATTTATGCCTTTTACCCCCTTAACTAACAGAATTTTTAATAAAATAAAATCAGCCATTGGTTGGAATCTTTCTGAATCCAAAGAAGCAGAACAGTCAAGCGAGACATTAGAAATAGAAAAATCAGGATTTGATTATTGCCCCCAAGCCGTCTCTCAACTAAAAGCATACAAGAAGCAATATCAAGACCTAAAACAAAAGTTCTCCAACTTCATATCTCAAGTTCCATTCTTGCCAGATGTTAAGTGGGACGAGCCCTTTATGTCTTCACCCCACTACAAAGATATAACTAATGCCCCCAAAAACATCTTTGATGATCTCTATGACGCCAAAGAAGAGGCGAGAAAGAAGTTAGAGGAGTTGGGAGAGCTTAGTGGGTATTTGAGCAAAAGAGGATTTTTTGTTAGAGATGCTCTTAATCCCTATGCCGAAGCTCTAAAAGAGGGTGGTATTACTGACCCAGAACTCATTGCCGAAAGAAAAGACATTAAAATTAATCTTCAAGAACTTTTAACCCAAGACAAAAATGCCTATCAACAAGCTGGACTAACCGAATGGGTTATTGATCTCCCAGATAACATCAAAGATTTTAAATTAACCAAAAAACAATTAGAAAACCTCAAGTCACGTATTGAGCAAGGCGAGATTCCTATTTTCATGCCCGGACGTCTGGCTCAGCTTAAGGGTTTATTTGATGCTATTAACCAACTCAAGCCGGAGTTGATTCAGGAGGGTAAGAAAAAAAATGTAACCAATACTGCTTATTGGGGTTATATTGATAAGTTGATTCCGATTATGATTCAGATAGCCGAACTAAATAAAAGATCTTCAGTAGCAGAGAAGATATCAGCACAATTAGAATTATTCAAACAATTAAATCCATTAGTCAGTGATGTGGGGACAGCTTTGAATTTGCTAGAGGGTGCCGTCGGAAGTATTCCCGAAGGGCCATATCTTTTTACGACCAAGCCAGAGGAATATAATAATGATATAACCAAACAGAAAAAAAAATTAAAAAATATTAGAGCCACAAATCCAGAACTTTCTGTTGGTTGCCTGAGTATCGGCGAATATTTGGCCTTGCAAAATCGCTTCACTAACAGAGTTGCCAACTTTTCTCCGCAGGTGTTGATTCCGCTTGATAACTATCATGGTGACGATGGTACATTTTCTAGTTTTAATAATTTACCAGTTGATCGTGATGGTCGTGTGCCAGGTGGTTTTTGGAACTCTGAGAATGTCTGTATCGGCTTGGGTGGGTTTTATAGTAATTCACCTTCTAGTGATAGTTACCGTATCTCGGTGAGAATTTAATTTATAAATAAATATTTTCACCCACCTTTCAACATCCTTGATTTTTTAATGTTTTTTTGTTAAAATAT
>CAZYUN010000100.1:228-2046 GCA_964650755.1 uncultured Gammaproteobacteria bacterium | reverse complement strand
TGCTATTATATTAATACCTACTAAATTAGTATGTTTTATGTTATTTACTACCAAAACCGAATATGGTCTAAAAGCTTTAGTTTTTTTAGCTAAACAAAAGAAAGATCAGCCAGTTTCTTTAACGAGTGTAGCTCGTGCCACTAAAATCTCTCAATCTTATTTAGAGCAGATTTTTCGTCGATTGAAGGGTGACGGCATAGTTGTGAGTGTCAAGGGGGCTGAGGGTGGTTATTTATTGGCAAGAAAACCGGATAAAATAAGTATTTTTGAGATTGTTGAGGCGTTAGAGGGCACAATAGCTGTTTTTTATTGCATGTCGCAAAGTCAGGCCTTTTGTTCGGTTGGTGGTTGTTTGACTAAAAAAGTTTGGGAAGAATTACAGAATAATATTATTAAAACATTAAGAAAATTTAAACTAAAAGATATTATATAAAAATATGTATACCGAAAAAGTTTTGGATCATTTTCATAATCCTCGCAATCAGGGAGAAATTAAAAATCCCGATGCCGTTGGTCAGGTGGGTAATCCCGTTTGTGGTGATGTGATGAAATTATACCTAAAAATAAATAAAAACGAATCCGGTCAAGAGGTGATCACTGATATTAAATTTGAGACCTTGGGTTGTGGCGCGGCTATTGCCACCTCATCAATGTTGACTGAAATGGTGAAGGGTAAAACTTTGGCTGAGGCCTTAAGTATCAAAAAATTGGATATTGCCAAAGAATTAGGGGGTTTACCTGAACCAAAATTACACTGTTCAATTTTGGCTCATGACGCTTTAGCTGAAGCGATTAAAAATTATCTTAAATAATATTAATATGAATGAAGAACTTATTTCTCAAATCAAAAAAGTTTTAGATGAAGTTAGACCGCACTTGCAAATGGACGGTGGTGATGTTGATTTTATTGGTTTTAGCGAGGATACTGGAGTTTTGGAGTTAAAACTTCAAGGTGCTTGTTCTGGTTGCCCAATGTCTCAGTTCACATTACAAGAGGGGATTGGCAGGGTAGTTAAGGAGCGCATTAAAGAGGTTAAAGAGGTGATAGCGGTTTAGTTTTAATTAAATTATTGGCCTGTGGAAAAATAAACCTTTTAAGCTTGGAGGTTTATTTTATTTTGTGTTATAATTATTATAACTTATCAACAGCGTTAATTAGTTTGACGACTGTCAAAAGATAAAGATGTTTAATGGAAAACAAACAAATGGCTTCATAAAAGCCCAAACTAAAGAATTGCCGATTATAATCGGAGTTCTTTTTGTTTTTTTGTTTATTTCTTCTCTTTTTTTCTGGATTAATTACGCTCAAGGTTCGTTTGTTCCACAAATCAATTATCAGGGAAAGTTATTGGCTGGTGATGGTGATGCTGTTGACGATGAAGATTATAATATGCGTTTCAGATTATGTGCTGACAGTGCTTGCGCTTCGGTTTTATTTGATGAATCGCATACTGGTTCTGATAAGGTTTCTGTTTATTATGGACTATTTTCAGTTATGGTGGGTTCGGTTAGCACTACCGCTTTTTCCGCGCTTGATTTTAATCAGGATTTATATCTTGAGGTTTCTGTTGGGGGAACTAGTACGCCACCAAGTTGGGAGACATTATTGCCTCGTAAAAGATTGGGAGCGGTGCCGAATGCTTTCAATGCTCTTAACTTTGATGGTCTAGCCACCACCTCCTTCCTCCGGGCGGATATTACCAATGCGACTGGGACTATAAATAATCTTAATTCGCAGTATTTGCGAGTGAGTGGTAATGTCGGTATTGGCACTACTACGCCAAGCGAAAATCTATCAATAGTTGGCGATGTCGCAGC
>CAZYUN010000100.1:0-218 GCA_964650755.1 uncultured Gammaproteobacteria bacterium | reverse complement strand
AGTGGCTATACTTACACCTTAGAATCGGGATTTAATTTGATGAGAAGTTTTGAAATTTGGCCAGGGGTTCCATCGGAGGTTTTAGCTGCTGTGTATGGTTATGGCACAACTACCGATCCTGGTGGAAATTTGGTTAATTCCCCAGTTGGTGTTTTTGGTAAGGGAAGTATTGGCGGGTTGTTTTCTGGAGACACGGGTCTTTTATCTATTGGCATGGG
>CAZYUN010000099.1:0-2084 GCA_964650755.1 uncultured Gammaproteobacteria bacterium | reverse complement strand
CTTGAGCATTTTTCTTAACTTGTGAGGCAGTTAAGGCCTTGCGCGCCTGCGCTTTGTCGGTGGGGTCGCCAATCATTGCTGTAAAACCGCCATAAAGAAAAATTACTTCGTGTCCAAGTCGCCTAAACTCTTCTAATTTTTTGATTTGAATACCATGACCGATATGTAAAGATGAAGCAGTTGGATCAAAACCACAATACAACCTTAATCGCTTGCCAGACATTAAAACTTTTTTAAGGGTTTCTTTGTCGGGATAAACATTTTCTACGCCTCGAGATAAAACTTCTTCTACTCTTTTTGCGTCAGTTATGACAACATTTTTCTTTTTTAATATAGACATATATTTCTACTTAATTCCCGCAAAAGCGAGAGTTTAACTTAATTTTAATTTAATTTACTTTTTCTTTTTCTAAGAAGAAAGAAAAAGCTAACAAAAAGAAAAAGTCGCGACCGGTAGAAAATCATGGCCAAATTTTAAACTTCATTCATTAAACCAAAAACGCTAAAGTCCTTTTGGTTTGCCTATCGGCCATTCATTACCGTTTAAAATTGGCACAATATTTTCTAATGGTCGCATCAGAAAAAGGAATAACAAAAAAAACTTACCCTAAACTTGCCAATTGTGACTTTAACTTAGTGATTTTTTCTTGTGTCTCAGACATTTTTCTCTTTTCTCCCTCAACCACAACCGCCGGGGCATTTTTAATAAATTCTTCATTACTTAATTTGATCTCCAAACCCTTCAAATATTTTTCTAAAGCCACTAATTCTTTATTTAATCTATCTTTTTCAGCTTCAGTATCAATCAATCCCGCCAAATCCAAATAAATCTCAACACCACTAACGACAGCAACCGCACTTCCTTTTGGCTTCTCGCCTTTTTCTATAATATCAAAATTTTCCAAACGAGCCAATTTCATAATCACTTCTTTTTGCGACTCAACCAATGTTTTTTTATCGCCCGCTATTATTATTGCTTTAGCCCATTTGCCGGCATCAACTTTGTTTTCAGCTCTCAAATTACGCAAAGCAGTAATAATGTTTTTAATAAAATCAAACTCATCAACCACAATAGAAGCGTCTCCGGTCAAATGCAGGGCTTGTTTTAATTTATTTAAAAATCCTTCATGTTTTTCACCTCTAAACATAGGCCACGCCTCAACCATCAAGATTTCTGAGTTTTCAAACTTAGACCAAATTTCTTCGGTCACAAAAGGAATGAAAGGATGCCACAATTTCAAAATATTTTGTAGAATATAGAGCAAAATCTCATCTTTATTTTTTTCAATTTTTGCCACTTCCAAATACCAATCAGCAAAATCATTCCAAGTAAAATCAGCTAACACCTCACCCGCCGAAGAGAAGTCAAAATCTTCAATCAATTTTGAAACTTTTTCGGCCGTCAAATCAAAACGCGAAAAAATCCAACCATCAGCTAAACTTTGCGCCTCAGGACGCTCGCTAACAAGCTTCGCATCATCAACGGTTTGCAAAACGAAACGAGAAATGTTCCATAATTTATTGACAAAATTTCGATAACCGGCAATTTTTTCATCAAACAATTTAAAATCATTACCGGGAGTCACGCCAATAATCATTGACAAGCGCAAAGCATCAGTGCCGTATTTTTTAATCATCTCTAATGGATCTATGGCATTATCTAATGACTTAGACATCTTGCGTCCCTCTTCATCGCGCACCAAACCATGCAAATAAACATATTTAAATGGTATGTCATTCAAGCAATAAGCACTCATAATAATCATGCGCGCCACCCAAAAAAATAAAATATCATAACCCGTTTCCATAACAGTCGTCGGGTGAAATTTTTTCATATCAGCCGTGTCATTCGGCCAACCAAGGGTAGAAAAAGTCCACAAAGCAGAAGAAAACCAAGTATCTAAAGTATCTTCATCTTGACTCCAACCATCACCCTCGGGCTTAGTTCCACCAACAACGGTTTCTTCGCCACGAGTCCAAACCGGAATTCTATGGCCATACCAAATCTGGCGCGAAATACACCAATCGTGCAAATTCTCCATCCAATGAAAATAAACTTTCTCAAACTTTTCTGGAATAATTTT
>CAZYUN010000098.1:0-2091 GCA_964650755.1 uncultured Gammaproteobacteria bacterium | reverse complement strand
GAAGAAATAAAACCAATAAGCAATCAAGAACAAAAAAATTTAATGCCACCGGCAACTAGCATCAAGCTCTCAGATATTCCTATTGAAAAAATAAATCGTTATATTTCTCAAATATCAGAATTAGATAGGGTTTTGGGTGGCGGTTTAGTCCCCGGCTCATTAATTCTGCTTGGTGGCGACCCGGGCATCGGCAAATCAACTTTAGCTCTGCAATGGGCCGACAAATTAGAATCTTGTTTATATGTTTCAGGTGAAGAATCCGGAGTACAAGTAAAATTAAGAGCCGAGCGATTAAAAATCCAATCAAGGGAATTCAAATTTTTGAATGAAACAAATATTGAAACAATTATCGCGACCGCCAAACAAGATCGTCCCAAACTTTTAATCATTGACTCTATTCAAACCGTCTATTCCCAATCAGCCACCGGCTCTCCGGGTAGCGTCTCACAAATTACCGCCAGCACCTCGCAACTCCTCAATCTCTGCAAAAATGAAAATATTGCCACACTAATCATCGGGCACGTCACCAAAGACGGCAATGTGGCTGGACCAAAAACTTTAGAGCATTTAGTTGATGCGGTTATTTATTTAGAAAGCGACGACCAAAACATGTTTCGCATTCTTCGCTCCATAAAAAATCGTTTTGGTTCAACCGGAGAAATTGGTATTTTTGAGATGTCAGGTGATGGTTTTTCAGAAATCAAAGATCCGGCAGGAATTTTTGCCCAACAAATCAACAACCTCAATCCCGGCTCTTGTGCTACGATGATTATAGAAGGCAGTCGGCCATTTTTAATTGAAAGTCAAGCTTTGTGTATTAAAACTGTCTTTGGTTATCCGATTAGAAAATCTTCCGGCTTTGACGCTAATCGACTGCAAATGCTTTTGGCTGTCGCCTCTAAATATCTAAAAAATGATTTAAGTTCTTATGATGTTTATTTCAATATTGTCGGCGGATTAAAAATAAAAGACACGACCGCTGATTTGCCAGCTGTTTTAGCTATTATTTCAGCTTATCTAAACAAACCACTACCTGCCGATTTTTTAGCTCTTGGTGAAATTGGATTGGCGGGAGAAATTAGAAATGTCAGTCAAATTGAAAGAAGAATTAAAGAAGCGAAACGACTGGGATTTAAAAAAATCGCTTTGCCAGCAAATCCCAAAAACAAAGAATTAAAAACTTCCGAGCTGATAGAACTGAAACACATTTCCGAAATCATCTCCCTATTTAAATAATTTTACAAATAAAAAACAACCACCAATCTTAGTGGTTGTTTTTTTAATTTAAAAACTAATTCTATTCTAAATGATCAACTAAAGCTAAAGCGCTAAAAAAAGAAAAAAAATCATCTAAATTATTTTCAGTTGCTTGATCTAAATACTCGTCAGCAGTTTTTTGCGCCAAAGAAGCTAAAACCAAATCGGTCGGATCAGCCAATTTAAAAAATGAGTCAAATCCCGACTGATTAATGCCAAAAATCTCACCAAAACCACGATTTTTTAAATCATACTCCGCCAATTTAAAACCATCATAACAAGCAGACAAAAAAGACAAGCGTTGAGAAACAGAGTTTGACGACTCATTGGCAAACAAGAAACAATAAGATTGAATCTCGCTTCTGCCGATTCTTCCGCGAAACTGATGAAGTTGTGATAATCCAAAACGTTCCGCTCCTTCTATAATCATCACAGTGGCATTAGGCACATCAATCCCCACCTCAATCACTGAAGTAGAAACTAAAATCTGAATTTTTTTATTTTTAAAATCAGACATTAACTCTGTTTTTTCTGCTGACTTTAACCGCCCATGAAGCAATCCAATTTTAAATTCCGGAAACACATCCTTATTTAATTTTTTAAATTCTTCGGTCACTGATTTTACTCCCAAAATATCAGACGGATCAACTAACGGACAAATCACAAACAATTGATGGCCGGCATTAATTTGTTGCCTAATAAAATCATAAGACCCGAATCTTTCTTGTTCGCTAACCACTTTAGTGACGACCGGCAATCGGCCCAGCGGTTTTTGTTTGATAATAGAAATTGACAACTCACCATAAAAAACCAAAGCAAGAGATCTGGGAATCG
>CAZYUN010000097.1:0-2170 GCA_964650755.1 uncultured Gammaproteobacteria bacterium | reverse complement strand
CAAGTTGTGTGGTGGAATATTGGTAGCCATACCTACAGCAATTCCCTGTGTCCCATTGATTAAAAGGTTTGGTAATTTGGCGGGAAGTACTCGCGGTTCTTTGTGGGCGCCATCATAGTTAGGAATAAAATCAACGGTGTTTTTGTCAATGTCATAAAGCATTTCTTCGGCGATACCAGCTAATTTTGCTTCAGTATAACGCATCGCGGCCGCTCCATCACCGTCCATAGAACCAAAGTTTCCTTGTCCCCTAACTAATGGGTGTCGCAAAGAAAAGTCCTGCGCCATACGCACCAAGGTATCATAAATCGCGGCGTCGCCATGAGGATGATATTTAGCCATAACCTCACCAACAACATTGGCTGATTTTCGGAATTTGGAATTGGCCTTAAGGCCGATATCCCACATTGCATAAAGCACACGACGATGAACTGGTTTCATACCATCTCTAACATCCGGTAGCGCTCTAGAAACAATAACCGACATCGCGTAGTCCAAATAACTTTGCTGAACTTCTTGAGATATTTTGGTTTCTATAATTGCTTCGGGATTGAGATTGAAATCCAAGTGCTGTTGATTTTTTTCTTCCTTCTTTGCCATATTATGATAATTTATTTGACCGGCTTAATGCTGGTGATAATTAATTTGGTAATATTATTTTGTTTGGTTTGGTCTTCAATTGTTAATTTGAATGCTTTTTTGAATTGATCGAATTTTATGAAAACAATTTCGGTAGTTGTGGCTTCGGTGTTATAAAAAGCGAATAATTCATAATCAGTTGAAGTTGTTTGAATGTATTGTGTTTGTGGTTGATAGTTACTGGTTAGTTGTTTGTTGAGCCAATCACTCCATGTTTTTCCTGATTTATAAACCACTTCTTCGGCGCTAATTTTTAAATTATTATTTGTCTCATTATTTTGTGGACGGAGGGTGATAATATTTGCGCTAATTTCTTTTTGCCAATCAGTTGGATATTGTAGAGATATTTTGGGTTGAGAAATTTCTATTGTCGGCCAAAGTGAAACATCTTCTTGTAGTTCGTTTTCTATTTGTTCGGAGATTTTTTCTAACTCTTCAATATTAATGTTTTTTGGTTCAGTTCTATTTTTTAACTCCTCATCAAATAATCCTAAACTCTTTTTAATTTCAGTGGTTATTTCTTCATAGTTAACTGATTCAATTGTGGAGTTAATTTTAATCTTGGCTGACCATAACCAAAACCCACCAACAATAATTATTCCAATTATGATAAAAATCATTAGTAATTTTTTGTATTCTCGGCCTTGTTCAAGATAATCTTCTAAGTTGATAAATTCCGGTTCCTTGATTGGTTCGTTAATCGCTTCTATTTCTTTTTGTTTTTTTGGTGCCTTAACTTTTGTTTTTTTAGTTGGCATAAAGAACTTTATTTTTTTGTTTTAATTTTCTAAAACAATGGCTCTTATATCTTCAATCATTAAATCCTTTTTGGTTAGTTTTAGACGATCTATTTTTTCTGATTTTAGTCCGGAAATTTTTAAAAAATCATTAATGTCTGATAAATTGTCACTAAAGGGGACAACAATTCTCGGATCAAGATTTGTGACAATTTCTGATATTTTGTTTAAATCTTCGGATTTTTCTACTTCAGTAGAAACAACCAAAACATCAACATTGCCAATTTTGTCTAAAAAATCGTCATTTATATTGAGTGTTGGTTGAGTTAAATACAAAATTGATATTTCTTCTGTAAAAACTTTGATGCCAGTGAATTTTTGTTTGTTGTTGATAATTGGCAAGCCATAGACAAAAACGTCACCAATCTCGTATTCTCCGGGGTTATGTATGAAAAAGTAATCCCCCCTTAGTTCTAATTCCTTTTTTTCGTCTTCGGTAATAACCGCAATATCAGCTTGAAATTTGTTGATTTTTGAGGTTTTTTTTCGTTGGATCGGATTGAGGGCGATTGTTTGTTCTTTTTGTTCGTTTTTAGTGTTGATTTTGAAACAAGCATCACCCAACCATTGAATTATCATATAAATTATGGTATATTTTTTATGGTTTTTATGTATTAATTTTACTATAAAAATAGCTTTAAGGCAAGAGTATTAAAAGTTTATTTTTTTATTTAGCCCCCATAGTTCAATGGATAGAACAAGGGACTCCTAAGCCCTAGATGTAGGTTCGATTC
>CAZYUN010000096.1:0-2188 GCA_964650755.1 uncultured Gammaproteobacteria bacterium | reverse complement strand
GGTCATTTGGAATTTGGTGAGAGTTGGGAGGATTGCGCTTTAAGAGAAGTTGAGGAAGAAGTTGGTATAACTATCAATAATTTGCATTTTGTTACTGCAACTAATGATATTTTTCAGGCAGAAGAAAAGCATTATGTCACTTTGTTTGTTAAAGCTGATTATGTTGCTGGCGAAGTTACATTAAAAGAGCCGGAAAAATGCGAACAGTGGAACTGGTTTGATTGGGATAATTTGCCTCAACCATTATTTTTGCCAATTGAAAATTTGTTACGGCAAAAATTTAATCCCTTAATTACTGTAAGATAAAATAATTAATCATAAAATATTATGAATCTTGGAATTAAAATTTTAATCGGATCATTTTCGGTTTTAACTTTGGGTGTTTCCGGTTATTTGGCTTGGGATTATTGGCGTGATTGGTATAATGAGAATTCAACCAATCCGACTAATATTATAGCTGATTATCAAAAATTATTAGCAGAAACTGAGGCATTACAAACGGCCATCGGTGATGATTGTAAAGATAACAAAGATGCCACTGAAAAAATACAGACATTAGAAAATAGGTTGACCGATTTAAAACAAAGAAGACAAAAATGGTTGGATCAAGTCCCTCCACTGCCCGAGATTAATCCGGAATCATTACAAAATAATAATTCCGATTCTCGTCTCGGTTCTGAAGCTCCCGAACTCACTTCTGATGTTCCGCCTTTGCCCGATGTAGAACCGGAATTAATTGGTGGCGAGAACTTGGGTCGTCCCGGCTCTGAGGTTCCCGAACTTACTCCTGATGTTCCACCCCTACCCGATATCAATGATAGCGAAAGTGATTCTGAGTATATTCCTGAAATGCCGGAATTAAATACCGGCCGTCCCGGCTCTGAGGTTCCCGAACTCACTTCTGATGTTCCGCCCCTGCCCGAAATAGATGAAATGGATATTATCAATTCTGATGAATATATTTTTAAAATGGATGATTATGAGAAAAAAATATCGGAGATTTTAACTAAACTTAAAGAAATGTGTGAGAATCAAGAAGATCAAGAGATTGAACCAAAAGTTATTTCTGATAAATGTAGTGACGCCTGCGTTCGTTATCGTGACTGCGCTTCTTTTACGGAAGAAGTAACTCAAGCTGATTTAAAAGATGCTTATGATACTTGTATGGAGGAATGTCCTACTTGGCCCAAAGAGATGATTAAGTGTATGAATTCTGTGGATATTGAAAAACCTAATGACTGTGTTGTTTTTTTGAATTGTCAGTTGCCACAACTTTATGAAGATAGGTATTTGCCTCAATAATTTTTATGATTCCTAATGGATGTTCAATAATTTTAGCTACTTATAATCGAGTTGATTATTTAAAAAAAGCTCTCTTAGCTTTGTTGTCCTTGGATTTTTCTAATTTTGAAATCATTGTAGTTAATGACGGTTCCGGTGATGGTACTAAAGAATTTTTAGACGCTTTAAATAATGATAAAATTAAAGTTATTCATCATTCGGTCAATCTCGGTTTAAGTGCTTCAAGAAATACCGGAATAAAAAACGCTTGTTATGAGATTGTGGCCTTTACTGATGATGATTGTTTGGTTGAAAAAAATTGGCTAACTGAATTATTACAAGGTTTTGATGATGAAAAAATTGGCTTGGTTATCGGTCAAACATTTTATATCAATCAAAATTATCAAGGTTATTTTCCGGAGCGATTGGTTTCAAATTTGGGCGCGCGTTGGCCGATGGGTTGCAATATCGCTTATCGTCGTAAGGTTTTTGATGTTTGCGGTTATTTTGATGATTTCTTTTTTAGATATAATAATGAGGATTCGGAAATGGCGATTCGTGCCGTTAGTCGAGGTTTTTTGGTTGCTCGACGTTTGGAGGCGATTGTTTATCATCAGGCGGTTAATTGGACGATAAAATCTTTGTTAAATTCAGCGCGCAACGCTTCAGTTTGGCCGATTCTAAAAAAAAGATATCCTCAACACTATTTATATTTCGGTCCTAAAATTAAATTTGGTATTTTTGTTAATGTTGAGGATTATTTTTATATTGCCACTCTTCCGGTTTTTATTATTTTTTTATTCGGTCGTTATTTATGGCATGGCAAAAAGGATTGGAAAATATTTTTTATCAAGTGGCCCGTTTATTTGTTTTTGAGGCGCTTTTATGTTTATCGCGAAGCATTAAG
>CAZYUN010000095.1:0-2189 GCA_964650755.1 uncultured Gammaproteobacteria bacterium | reverse complement strand
AAGTGGGATGAGCCCTTCATGTCTTCACCTTATTACAAAAAAATCACTGAAGCTCCCAAAGAAATCTTTGACAATATCTATGACGCCAAAGAAGAGGTGAGAGTGAAGTTAGGGGAGTTGAAGGAAATCAGTGGTTATAACGAAAAAAAAGAAGAGCAAGAATTTTCTAAACTAACTCAAGAACAAAAAATTGATTATCTTTGTTCTCGTTGTTTTAAACCCACACAAGATTCAAATCAAGAACCTCAATATCAAAAACCAATTCCTGATTTAAAAAGACATGAATTGGAGTTTTTGTATATCAATGCTTTTTCAGATAAACGACTAAGAGCGATTATCACTCATCGTGACGAAAATGCTGACATGTTAAAAATCCTTGATTGTACTCCAGATCAAGTTGTTCATAATCAACAAGAACTCCAACAAGCTATCAAAGACAAGAAAGAAATCAAAGTGTATGTAGGAGAATTATTCCCGAATTTTTTTAAAGTTTTACCTCAAAATGTGGAGTATATTTATACTGAATTCCCTCATGGTGAAATCAAACAAAAAACAATTGAACTGGGCACCGGACTTAAAACCAAAGATGAATTTGTTAATGCCATAGAACAACAGGGTGGTACGGTTGATGGTTGGGCCAAGGATATTATGGGCAAGGCAGAATTTGTTGTTTCTGACAAAGAAACTAAAGAAAACTTAATTATACTTAAAGTTAAATCTTTAGGTTTTCCTACTGGCGCTATAGTCCATGATATATTTGATAGAGCTAAGAAACTCGGACTGGAGCTTTGTCCGCCGGAAACCGGACCGCGGTTGCGATTACAATATCCAGAACAGCCCATTATTGAATACTGTTGTATTGGTATGGATCCAATCACCACCAGTCATATTAGTGGTCCGCTCTTGTTCAGTGTTGATCACCGTTACGACAAGCCTCCGCGTCTTAGTACCGATATTGGCGCGATTGGTCATAGGTATGGCAACTTCTATTTTTTTGCCTTCGTGCGTCCAAACAATACTTAAACTTTTAATTTTTATATAACTAATCAATTATGATCGCATATTTATCTGGAAAAATTATTTATCAATCCGCTTTTTTAAAAAAAGATAATTTTGTTGTGCTTGATTGTAGTGGGGTGGGCTATAAAGTATTTGTTGCCGACAGGATTCTTAATGGAGCACGAGTCGGTGAGGTAATGACTTTACACATCTATACTCAAGTGGCTGAAACAGCACTTGATTTATATGGTTTTCTAACACGCGAAGAATTGGATTTTTTTGAATTATTGCTGACAATTTCTGGGATTGGTCCGCGTAGCGCCATGGATATTTTGCGCAAAGCCAAAATAGAAGATTTAGCCAAAGGAGTAGAAAGCGGTGATTTTCAATTGTTAGCTAAAGTGTCGGGTATTGGTCCGAAGACAGCGGAAAAAATCGTCATTGGTTTGAAAGATAAGTTAACCGGTGGATATAGCGTTGATGCTGGTGGTTGGAATAATGATTTCGGCGATGCGTTAGAGGCCTTGACTGCTTTAGGATATAGTACCGCTCAAGCGCGTGATGCTTTAGGTCAATCACAAGCAAGTGATGTTGGTGAAAAAGTTAAAGAAGCATTAAAAATCCTTGGTGGCAAATAATTTTTTTCATAAAAAAATAAAAAACGATTCGTTAATTTTTCGGATCGTTTTTTATTTGATTGTAATATCAGAGTTATTAATTTTGAACAAATAAAAAAGCCGGCACTTAAGTGCTCGGCTGTTAAGGTTCTAATAATTAGAGCAAGTCCCGGGTCATTTGATTTCTCGTTACGGACGAGATTTCGTTGAGTGCGACTCGAATAGAGTCGCGAATATCGGGAAGCTCTTTCAAACTTTCGGGTAGAGCCAACAAAATTGCTTCAATCACATTCTCGTTGTCAAAGGCGAGTGGAACCGCTTTGATCTCAGGCATACCCTTAAGACGCAATTGACGAATGTTGGCATCAATAATCGCGCTAATTTGGGGATTGTTGAAAATCAAATTACCAACCGTCTCTCTGATGTAGTCGTCATCGGGAGCGTGTTTCTTGGCTTCGTCTGCGTATTTGTTGGCGATTTTTTTGTAAATCTCGGGCATCACTGCCTCTGACTCTTCACTTGAGACAGCAACTGCCTGAGGAATAACAATGTCTGATTTTGTATTCTTGTTGG
>CAZYUN010000094.1:0-2189 GCA_964650755.1 uncultured Gammaproteobacteria bacterium | reverse complement strand
TACGGGTGCTTAATTAAGATTATAATTTCAAATAACGCCTCAATCTTTCAGAAATCGGCTCAACTTCACGATCAAAATCTTCTTTAATGTATTTCAACAAAAAATTTCTAATCGCAATCGGGTCTTGATCATCCAAGGGTACCACTAAACGGCCGTTTAAAATATTTTTGAATTCAAAATAAATATTTTTTAGACCGCCCGGCTGATAAACAATATAAAAATCATTAATTTCTCTCCAGAAATAAAAGGTGTTGCCACTCTTAATACCGGCCGGAGTAATGACGAATTCCACTGCTTCGGGTGGTTTGTGATCCAATAAAATAATCAAAAAATAAAATAATACCAAAAAAGCTCCAAAAAAATAATTATCAACCCAAATAGTCCAAGCAACCGCCAAAACTAAAACCAAAAAAGAAACAATATACCATGTTTTATTTTTGGGATAATAAACATAGTTATCGTGTTGCCAAGCAAAGACCTTTTCGCTTTTGCCAAATTTGGCCTCAGAAATTTTTTCTTTGAAACTATCCATAAATTTAATTTAATGATCCAATAAACAAACCAACGGAGAGGGCGAGATTCGAACTCGCGGTCCTTTTAAGGGGACTTCAGTTTTCAAGACTGACGCATTCAACCGCTCTGCCACCTCTCCTTAAAAAATAGTAACTTTTCCAGAGTAAATATAGTATTTTTAAGATTCAGATACTCAATACAAATTACTTCGGAGAAGGGGGGATTTCCGCACTTAGCTATCGCCTGAAGGCGATATCTGCGTTTGTCCAGGGTAGTCGCCAAATGCTCCTGGTGGTCGCATTTGTCGTCGCTCGATTATTCGGCTATGCTTCCGCTTCGCCTCATATCTCGCTCACTACCTGTTCGAATCCCCAACTCGTAACCGCAGTAAATTATTATCTTTAAGATTCAGATACCTAATAGTAATTACTTCGGAGAAGGGGGGATTCGAACCCCCGGAACGCCCAAAAAGACGTTCAACGGTTTAGCAAACCGCCGCTTTCAGCCACTCAGCCACCTCTCCAAAAATATCAAAATAACAAAGAACAAACTAAAACCATAAATAATATTTCAAACAACTAAAAGCGGATTTTATGATAAATACCACCAGATATTACCCAATTAATATAAATCCCAATCCAGCAAATTCTACAACAACAATCAAAGCACCAATCTCATAACCATGATATTTTATCATAAAAATACTGGTTTTGTAAAGACCTCAAACAATATTTTTTCGGGTCACCAACAAAGTTAAAGCAAAAACCCTATTAAAACCCATCATTTTTAATGTTTTAACAGCTTCTGTCAAAGTCGCTCCGGTAGTATAAACATCATCAATCAACAAAATCGGCCGTTGATAACAATCACTTATAACATCAAAATTAACACCAAAAACACCTTCAACATTTTTTTGTCTCTGAGCAAAATTTTTATTCGTTTGCGACTGATTGTCTTTTAATCTTAATAATAATTGAGTTGTCTGCCAACCTGAAACTTGAGCCAACAAATCAGCTATCAAAAATGACTGATTAAATCCCCGCTTCAATAATTTATTTTGATGTAAAGGAATTGGCACTAACAATAAATCATCAGGCAACTGATTTTTATTCAAATGATAAAAATCAACTAACGACTGAAACCAAACGGGAGATAATAAACGATAAGCCAAATCATATTTAACAATCTTCAGAGAATTTTGTAATTTTAAATCTTCATATTCACCTAAACACCATAATTTGTCAGGATAATTATCAGCTCTAACACACAAACATCTATCATTGATGTTATTACGGCAAATCGGACAAACCTCTTGTTTGAGAAAACGAGCTTGATTGGCACACAAAGGACACCAATAATCCCCCTCGAAACCGCAACCCAAACAACGCGCCGGCCAAAATAATTTTAAAAAGCTACTGCCAATTAGCTCCGTCAACCAACCAATCATTGCCAACTTTCAAGAAGTCAAGTTTTAAATCAGCATAAAAAACAATCGGCTCTCCTCGGCCATCAGCTAAAGTTTGAATACGCTGAACTTTAACAATCGCTTGTGCCTGATTAGAGCTCAAATTAACCAATTCGGTTGATAAAGCTTTAGTAGTAAAACCACTAAAAGTTCCATTTTCTTCTATTTGTCTTTTACCGGCTAAAGCATTATTTAATTGAGCCGTCATCAG
>CAZYUN010000093.1:0-2190 GCA_964650755.1 uncultured Gammaproteobacteria bacterium | reverse complement strand
CTGGGAGCATTAACGCTAGTGATTTAAAAAAAGCGGATTTTTTTCGCTTTTTTTATTTAATTTTAGTTATTTTTTTATGTTATTGTGGTGTTGGTTTGGTTAATTTCTAACTAAACTTGGAACATTTCAAACAAAGGGAGTTAAGCACAATGGCGATGCTGGATGGTGGACGCCCAATGGGAGCAAAAAAGAATGTGGTTGAATTTGTTGATACTCGGGAACCGCTGTCATTTTGGGTCGGTCGATTTTTGCTCTCAGAAGGATTTTTTATTTCTATGTCTGAGGTAGTTAAAGATGATTTGCCGTTTTTGGCTAGTTATATTTATGTTTTTTATAGGGATCCCAGCGCCAAACCAAAAACTTATTTGTTTGGATTAATAAAGAAATATCCATTAAGAATTTTTCTTGGTCGTATTCTATTTAAGAGTTATGGTGCCACAGAAGATAAGTGGATTTTTGAATTGTATGGCCGTGAAAATGTTGAGTTGGTTCGGCAATTGGCTCAGAAAATGATGTTCAGTTTTAATAAAAAATTTGGAACTAATGCTAAAATCATTATTCAACTTAAATCTGAAGAATTGAGATTTGCGGATTAGTTTTAAGCACCTTAATTAAAATCATCAGTTACAATCCCCTGCTTTGCATGGGATTTTTTATTTAATTTTAGATATTTTTTTGTTAATTTATAGATTAACTATTGACAAAATTATTAATGTATGCTATAATTATATATTGAGATTATTGGGTTTTTTGATCATAATTTTATTGAATTAACTCGGCACTTTAAATTAAATATGGAGTTTCTCTCTTTTTGATGAGTAGAGTTTTAAATATCATATTTTGGTGTTTAGTACTCTGCTCATAGTGAGTGGTTTAGTTTTCACCAACAAAAAAGAAGGAGAAAGAATGATGAGCAAGGTGTACTTCGGCTTCGCCTTGGCGGACAGCATGTTCGCCGGCCATTGCGCCATCATACGGCGCGTACTCGATTTGGAGGAGGTGAAGTTGCTGTTGGCGGAGGGTGTTGAGTCCTGTTGCAACCCTTCACACTCGACCACGATCGGAGCGATGCGGTCGCGGTTCGGGATCGATGTTCCCATTCCCGAGACCCCGCCCCGCGTCCAGCTCGGTCGCGGTGACGCCGTCATTGTGATGGGGGTGCGTGGTCTCCCCCGTATGACCGAACGCCACGAGTACACCGAGGAGGAGATCGCCTCGGCGACCTTCTCGTTCTCGCTGTACCTCGTGACCAGTGAGTTGTTCTAGTAGACGACTCACCCCAGCACCTTTACCCGCCAAGGATTTCCAAGGCGGGTTTTTATTTTTTTATAAACACAAGCATCAAAAATCTGTGGATAACTTGTTTCTAAGTGGGATAAATGTCTAGACATGTCTAGACATTGGAGTAAAAAAAGATGGTGGAAAAGTTATTTTTTGGTTGTAGTGGATTATTTTTTTAAGTCAATACTTTTATTTTTTGTTTAAATTTAGATATTTTTTGTTTTTTTAATTATTTTACGATCACAAAAATAAACTTCATAAGTTGTGGATTAATAGTTGAAAAACAGGAGTAATGTCTAGACATGTCTAGACATTACTCCTGTTTTTTGTTGTTGATAACTAATTTTTTGGAATTAATTTATTTTCATATAAAAAATAATAATTATTATTGACTTTTATTAATATTTCGTTTAAAATGTATTCTTAAGTAGTTCTTTGAAACCGCAAACACAAAAAAAGGAATATAAGATGAAAATCAGTCAAACATTCGGTTCACTTTTTGTTCTTTTGTTGATTTCTTTGGTGGCAACGTCTTGTGTTATGACACCCCAAGAGCTTCAGGCGAGAAATGTCAAAATTTCTGAAGATTCTATTGATCGGGTTGGTTTTTTTGCTATTTTTGTTGACAGACATCAGGATGATAATGATCTGATAGAGGTTGAAGCGATGGTTATGAATAAAGATCGAGCGATTAAAAAAGCTGAGATTTATGAAAAAATACAGCAAGAAAAAGAAAGATTGGATAGGGATTTTCCTCGACCAAACAATAATAATGTTGCAGAAATCGAAGAGTATCAATTGAAAATGAAAACAGAATTGATTCCTACACAAAAATTACTCTTGGAATTTTTTGAGATTAGGGGACCGTTGGTTTCTTTTTATGTTTCATCTGATGATTTGGGTGATTTG
>CAZYUN010000092.1:0-2196 GCA_964650755.1 uncultured Gammaproteobacteria bacterium | reverse complement strand
TACCGCCATTAAGTTGGCGGTTTTTTTCTTGCCGTAAAAAAAATAAAATGATAAAATTTGTTTAATATGAGTAGTGAAAAAAAAGAAAAAAAACAAGTCGCTTTGATAATTTTAGATGGTTGGGGTTATAGCGAAACAAAAGAAAATAATGCGATTTGGGAGGCACCCACTCCTTTTTTTGATTATTTGTGGCAGAAATACTCGCCAACACTGTTAGAGGCGAGTGGCGAAGTTATTGGTTTGCCGGCAGGGCAAATGGGTAATAGTGAGATTTGTCATTTGACGATTGGCGCCGGTCAGATTATTTATAGTGATTTATTAAGAATTTCTAAAGCAATTGAAAGCGGAGATTTTTTTAATAATCAGACGCTTAATGATTTGTTTGATAAAATAAAAAAGCTGGATAGCGGACTTCATTTGTTGGGCTTGCTGGGTCCGGGCGGGGTGCATAGTCATAGCGATCATCTTTATGCTTTATTGGAGTTAGCATGTCGTCGTGGTTTAGAAAAAGTTTATTTGCATTTATTTTTAGATGGCAGAGATACGCCACCGCAATCGGGAGCGCAATTTGCCCAAGCATTAGAAACAAAAATAGAAGAAATTGGGGTTGGAAAAATAGCGACGGTTGGTGGCCGTTATTGGGGCATGGATCGGGATAATAATTGGCAGAGAATAGAGAAAGCGGAGTTGGCTATTTTTGAGGGCAGTGGTCAATCGTGGGTAGGAAAAAAATTATCTTCAGCGTTAGAAGCATTATATCAAGAAGGGCAATCAGATGAGTTTATTGAACCGATGATTTTTGCTGATGATGGTATCGTGAAAAATAATGATGGTTTGGTCTTTTTCAATTTTCGTCCTGATCGAGCCAGGCAATTAAGTAAGAAAATTATTGCCAAACAGCCAACAATGAATTTGTCTTTTGTGAGTATGTCTGAATATGATTCTGATTTTTCTTGCCCGGTAGTTTTTCGTCGGTTAGAAATCAAAACTTGTTTGGCAAAAGAAATTTCTTTGGCTGGCTTAAGTCAAGTACATATTGCTGAGACCGAAAAATTCGCTCATGCTACTTATTTTTTAAATGGCGGACAACAAGAACCGTTTGTTGGCGAGAGAGATATTTTGTTGGAGAGTCGCAAAGATATTAAAACCCATGATGAAGCGCCGGAGATGCGAGCTGAGGCGATTGCTGATCAGGCGATTGCAGAAATTAAATCCGGCACTGATTTTATTTTTATTAATTTTGCCAATCCCGATATGATTGGGCACACCGGAAATGTTGTGGCGATTAAACAAGCGCTAACTTTTGTTGACGCACAACTTAAGCGAGTCATCTCGGTTTTAGATGAAGTTGGCGGAGTCGCTTTTATTACGGCCGATCATGGTAATGCGGAGATTAATATTGACACTGAAACCGGAGAGATCCATACGGCGCATACCACCAGTTTGGTACCGGCGATTATTACGGATGAGCAGATTGAGTTTCTTCAGGGTTCTTTGGTTGATGTAGCACCAACCGTTTTAGCATTATTGGATTTGCCTCAACCGTTAGAGATGACGGGTAAAAATTTAATTATTTATGAATAAAAATAAATTTTCAAATAAATATTCGGATTGGTCTTTTGAGGTGGTGATTGAAATCAGCGCCGGTTCTTCGGCTAAATTTGAAATGGATCGCTCTGGTAATTTTAGATTGGATAGATATTTAGGGGCTTCTTTGACCTATCCTTTCGCTTATGGCTTTATTCCGCAAACCCTATCGGGTGATGGTGATGCTTTGGATGTGTTGGTTTTGACTGATAAAAAATTAAAATCAAAACAAAAAGTAATCGTTAAGCCAATTGGCGTTTTAAAAATGAAAGATGAGCATGGTGGCGATGATAAGATTATTGCAGTTTTAAAAAATGATTTCGGTATTTGGAGTGGGATTAATGATATTAATGATTTGTCTTGGGCGTGGCGTGAGAAGATTGATTTGTTTTTTCGTCATTATAAAGAGTTTTCTGGTAAGCGTTGGAGTCAGGTGATTGGTTTTGGGAATTTGAAAGAAGCTAAAAAAATAATTGCTTTAGCAATGGATCGGTTAAAATAATTAAATGATTGACTTTTTGTGTTTTTTGTGCTATTATTTCGTTATTGATTGTTTTTTGTTTTGGTATATTTTTTGTCCGCGTAGCTCAGTGGATAGAGCAGTAGCCT
>CAZYUN010000091.1:0-2204 GCA_964650755.1 uncultured Gammaproteobacteria bacterium | reverse complement strand
TGATCTCCTGTGGTTTGAGGCGCATCGCCTCAGTTGAGGTTAATGAACTAAAAATATCATAACAAATAATCAATGAAAAGTCAATACTCCCCAGATATTATTTATAAAAATTTAATATAGTTATAAATTACCGCCCCACAAATTACAATAAATTCAATTATCAATAATCACTAATGGGTTAATTTATTTATTTAATTGCCAAACAGCTATATTCAAAATCGAAGCAAAACTGACCCACAACAAATAAGGTAATAATAGCCAAGAAGCAATTTTATTAAATCGCCAAAACCAAAGCATCAATGATATAATCATCAGCCACAAAACACCAATCACAATCACCGCTCCACCGGGATTACGACTACCAAAGAATACTGCCGACCACAAAATATTAATCGCCAAATGAAATATAAAAAATAATAAAGCCCAACCCGAACCCCGCTCGTTTTTACGCCAAACCAGATAAAAAGAAATACCCATTAAAATAAACAGTAATGTCCAAACCGGTCCAAACAGCCAATTAGGCGGACTAAAAAATGGTTTGTTTAAAAAAGCATACCACGAAGCGATATTAGGGGTAGTAAAAAAGGAACCGAAAAATCCGGCCGACAAAGATAATAACAAAGAAACAACTAACTTCCACCAATTATTTTTTGTTGATTTCATATTTTTAGATAATTAATTTTGTGTATAAATCCTGAGCGTTCAAAGTTAAGACGCCAACAATAATTCCGGCAATTAAAACTCCCAAAGCCACATAACGAACAATTTTAATCGGCGGAATTCCAAACAGCCAACCAGCTAAAGCGCCAGTCCATGCCCCTGTCATTGGTAGTGGTATGGCAACAAAAATAGCCAAAGCCCACAAGCCATAACGCTGATATTTATGTGTCATTTTTTTTCTGGTTCGATCAAACAGCCACTCAAAAAATACTTGAGCTAAACGAAAGTGTTTCATCAACCAATCAGAAACCGGGCCAATCAGCCAAGCAATAAAAAAAACCGGAATTAAATTGCCGATAACCGCTAAAACATAAGCTTCTAAAAAAGAAAAATCATACACAGTCAAAGCAATAGGCAAACTGACGCGCAATTCGGCTATTGGAATCATGGCGATTAGAATCGTGGCTAATTCCGGGGGTAAGTTTCTAAAAATAAAAATATAATCAATCATACGTAAGTCACAAAAAATTAATAAAAATACCAAAAATTATTCCATAAGACAATCAAAAAACAATGTGATAATTAAATTATAACATCAAAAACGGCAACGAGCAAACATTTTTATACCACCAATAAAAAAAATACAACCCTATTTCTGGCCAATAGGATTGTATTTTGTGACTTTAAATAATTAAGTTGAACTGCTTTATTTTGATAATAACCAGAAATGGATCAATTATAAACCAGCTTCAGCGGGATTCATTCCACAACCGCCACGACCGGATTTTTGACCCTGACCACAACCACATGTAGTTGCTTCTGATCCGGCTTCAGTGGGGGCCATACCGCAACCGCAACCACCCATCTTTTGTCCCTGTCCCCAGTTGCCCTCAGACATTTTTTTCAAACGGGCATCAGCTTGCGCTTGAGTGATTTTTCCATCCGCCACCAATTGCTTTAAAAATTCTGTTTCTCTTTCTATTCGCTGAGCTTTTCTTTGAGCTTCTATTTGGCTCTTTAGAGTAGCTTCGTCAATCCCCTTGTCTTTGGCGATATCCCAAATATCTTTGCCATCAACCCAATAATTCTTTAACTCCTCAACACTAATTCCTAATAATTTAGCTTTTTCTTCTATCATCATTTGCCAACTGGCGCCATCTTTTGGTGGAGCCCCTTTATTTTCTCTGCCTTGGCCGAAAAATCCTCCGGCCGCTGATACTGTACCGACACCCACTAACAATAAAGCTAAAGCAGGGATAACAAAAAATAACTTTTTATTCATAATATTGATTATTTAATAATTAATTTTGGCGCCTTTCTGATATTATTACAACCAAAAATAAAAATTTATTTCAATATTATTTTAGGGTAGTATTATTGATTGAGGTGTAGGAGGATTATTGATGCCATTACCGGCTCCCATCCCACAATTACAACGTTTGACACCCCGACGTATCATCTCTATTTCATCATCAGAAACCACTCTTAAATCATGAAAACAAAACTCATTACCACGTGGCTGACCCACCCCAACGACAAAAGTT
>CAZYUN010000090.1:0-2261 GCA_964650755.1 uncultured Gammaproteobacteria bacterium | reverse complement strand
ATTTTTGGTCCACCCGGATTGGGTAAGACGACTTTAGCGCATATTATTGCTAATGAGATGGGTGGCAGTATTAAAATCACTTCTGGCCCGGCGATTGAAAGAACCGGTGATTTAGCCGCAATTTTAACCAACCTGTCTAATGGTGATATTTTGTTTATTGACGAGATTCATCGTTTAAATAAATCTATTGAAGAAGTTCTTTATCCGGCGATGGAGGATTATGCTTTAGATATTGTGATTGGCAAGGGACCTTCGGCTCGCACCTTAAGATTGGATTTGCCTCGCTTTACTTTGGTTGGCGCGACTACGAAAGTCAGTGGATTATCTTCGCCTTTGCGCGATCGTTTTGGTAATATTTATCGCCTTAATTTTTATCAGCCCGAAGAAATTGGAAAAATCATCAGGCGTTCGGCTTTGTTGTTGGGTGTGGAATTGTCAGACGAGGCCGAAAAAATCATTGCCGGCCGAGCGCGCCAAACACCGCGTATCGCTAATCGTTTATTAAAACGCGTGCGTGATTTTGCCCAAGTCAAAAAGGACGGAAAAATAGATGCTTCAGTGGCTGAATCGGCTTTGGCGATGTTAGAAATAGATGAATTGGGATTGGATTGGGTTGATCGCAGTTATTTGGAGTTATTATTAAACAAGTTTCAAGGCGGACCAGTGGGCTTAAATACCATTTCCTCGGCTTTATCTGAAGATATGGATACTTTAGAAGATGTGATTGAGCCCTATTTATTGCAGTTGGGTTTTATTAACAAAACCACACGCGGTCGCGAATTGACCGATTCCGCTCTCAAACATTTAAGAAAATAAAAATATGCCAGATTTTTTTAGCATTATTAATTTGTCGGTGTTGCTTTATTTGTTTTATGCTTTGATGTTTTTTTATGTTATTTTTTCGTTTTTTAATATTTATCACTTATTGCGTTTCGGTCCTTGGTCACTTATCAACTTCTCAATGATTTTTGTTTTTTTGCTTTTGTCTTTCTGGTTGTTCATTTTTTCTTTACAAACCTTATGGAGTTTTGATTGGCAATCGCCCTTGTTTGCGGTGGAGTTATTAGAATCATTAAGCGGAATTTTAAAAATATTTTAATTTATGCCAGCCATTAACAACAGAAAATTAATTTTTAGCGCCAAAAAAAATGAGAAAATAATTAAAAATGTTTGGCCTCATCCCTTCATTTTTATTAACATCTTTGTTTTATTTGGATTTTTTTTATTGATTCCCTTGTTGATTTTTATTTTTTTATTTCAAACTTATCCTTTTTTATTATCAGTTAATCCGCTTCAACAAATTTTATTGTTGTTGTGTTTTGCTTATTACTTAATGGTATTGATGTTCGGGTTTTTTATTTGGATGGATAATTATTTGGATTTTTGGACGATCACCGACCAACGCTTAGTGGGTCGTAATCAAAAGGGATTGTTTAATCGAGTGGTATCAGAGTTGGAATTATATCGAGTTCAAGATATTACCGTAGAACAAAAAGGATTATTGCCGACATTGCTTGATTATGGTGATTTATATATTCAGACGGCCGGAGAAAAAGAACGTTTTGTTTTTAAAAATGCCGGACATCCGGTAGAACTCTCGCGTTTAATACAGCAATTAGATGAACAAGCAAAAAAGCAACATTTTAACGAAATTGGTTAGTTATGATTATGATCTGCCGTCTGAATTAATAGCGCAACAGCCACTCAAAAAGCGTTCTCAGGCGAGATTATTACACCTTAATAGATCAACCGGCGAAATTAATCATCGGCGGTTTTTTGATTTGCCTCATTTGCTTTCAGCCGGTGATGTTTTAGTTTTTAATGATTCTAAAGTAATACCGGCGCGACTATTTGGCGTTAAGCCGACGGGCGGAAAGATAGAAATTTTTTTGTTAAAACATGCTTTGATTGAGGATGTTAATGATTTACAAAAAGATTCAACTGATGAAATGGTTTATCATCAAGTTTGGTCTTGTTTGATTCGTGGCAAGGTTGTTATTGGACAAATGATTGTCATAGCTAAAGATCTAAAAGCTAAGGTTCTAAAAAAATCTGGTGAAAAAACCTGGTTAGTGGGTTTTACTGCAAAAGACAAGAAAATTTTTTCGTATGGCCAGACACCACTTCCGCCGTATATTAAAAAAATGTCTAAAGCTGAAGATTATCAGACGGTTTATGCTAAAAAATCAGGTTCAGTTGCGGCTCCGACTGCGGGACTTCATTTTGACAAAAAGTTGCTTCAGGATTTAAAACATTGTGGA
>CAZYUN010000089.1:0-2268 GCA_964650755.1 uncultured Gammaproteobacteria bacterium | reverse complement strand
TTATTTAGGCCACGACCGGAATCGAACCGGTGAATAAAGGTTTTGCAGACCTCTGCCTTACCACTTGGCTACGTGGCCATAAGACATAACCAGCATAACAGTTTTTTTTATTTTTTTCAACTTACGCTGGTTGGGATTAAAAAAACCGCGGACTTGGTGAGTTCGCGGTTTTTTCTTTTATTTAATAGCTAATCTTCTGGCACAATACCAAGCCGACCAGTTACCATCTCTTAAGCGTTTTTCAATCGCCCATTTGGTGGCGGTTTTGTAGTCCAATTTTTCAGCGTCAGTAATATTTTTGTGGATTGAGTTAATCTGCCATAAACCCAAGTCATAAGAACCGTTTTTGTTGTGGCCTTTGGCCTGAGGATCCCAACGAGATTCACAATTAATAATCGCTTCAACCTCTTTGGAGTTTAATCCGGCTTTTTTGGCCTCATTTCTAACATACTCTTTAATATCTTCAATAGTTTCAACTTTCTTTTCGTTGTTGGTAATTTCAGAGATTTCTGTGTTGTTAGTAGTCGGTTCGTCAGCGATCACGCTAATAATAGCATGTTCAGGATTTGATTTAACCTCAACTTCTATATTGTTTTCGGTTAAAATTACTCTGTTAATCGCTTCAAGCGCGGAATTTAGGTAGTTGTTTTCACCGGTTGAAGTTGTATATTGGAAAATATCAGCTTGAGCCGGTTGGATTTGAAGCAAAAACGCTAAACCTAAGATCAAAGAATAGATTTTTCGGTTGTTTTTTTGTTTCATAAAGTTTATTTAATCTGATTTGAGTTTTTTATTGTATTTGGGGGTTATTTGTTTGTTTTTTTAATTCCCCGATTAGTTATCTTGTCCAATAAAAAATCACCCTATCAAATTGGGTGACTCATTTCAGAATAGAGCATTATATCACAAACAAAATACCTTGTCAAGACCTCAGCTGTTGAAAAAAAAGTTTTTTTGTTTAATTTTAGATAAAATAGCATGTGGATAACATTAATTTTTGTCTAAATTTAGATATTTTTTAATTTTTTTAATTTTTTTGTCATTTTGTTGGAAAAAATTTTTAGAATTAAAAAACCGAACACTTGTTTGTGTTCGGTGAGTGAATATAGGTGCGATTCGGGCTTTATTTCCCCGGGAAGGGTTTGTAGCCCCGACGTTTCAAACGATTCCAATGCAAGCGAATCATATTTTTTTCTTCGGGCGACAACAAATTCTCAATTGCATTATCGTTGATTGATTCGAGATCTTTAAGTTTTGTCAAAGCCAATTTTCTGGCCTCGGCTTTTTTTTGCTCTTGTTCTGCTAGTGCCACATATTTTGCCATACGCCAATCAGCAAATGTGGTGTTGCAAAGATCTGACCATTTCTGGTATTTTTCTCTCACATCCTTGTTGATTAAGGGGGCAAAAGCGGTTATGAACAGTAGAAAGCCAATAAAACAAAACTGACACATCAGATTAAGAACAGAAAATTCGATATGAGTTGTCGCGCGATAGACAATAAAGGGTATTGAGCCGACAATTGAGATCAGAAGAATGATGCGCCAACTGAAAACAATTTTTTGCCAGGATTTATCTTTAAAGATGTGATAAGGCCGTTTTTCATTATCACGACTCATACTTGATTCAGCTGTTAGCGGATGAGTGAGATATTGCCAATTGAAATAATTATAATAACCAAGCAATACCAAAAATAAATGCATCATCAAATCCAAAGGATAAGCAATCAAGAAAAATACCAGGGTATAGGGATAGGCAACAAAGCGACGTTGCCATAATTGGTATTCATTTTCTGCAGGTTTATCAAACCAACAATTGACCAATTTCCAATCTCGCGGCTTTTTGGCAAATAAATTAGGATCAATATCAACCGTCAAGCATTTTTTAAGCACAATAACGGATCTTCTGCCTCTAATCACCATTTCGGATTTTTCTATTTTATCAAGATAATCTTCTTTCTTTGATCCAATGCGACTTCCTTCATATTGAAGCTCTGCACTGACCGAATAAGTATTGTAGCCGGAGTTTTTTTCGTCTATGGTCAAAAATTCTTTGACCGAGTATTTCCCCCAACAAGAATCATTTCCTTCAAAAATATCAGCATAAATATGTGCCCTGCCAGGATTACGAAAAGAAACAAAACAACCACCCTGCTCTAAGGGGCAAGCCACCCTGGCTTCTTCTTGGATCTCGGTGTAATATTCACGATCCAAATAACTGTTGGCGACAGAAATCAAAATAACCGGCTCAGTCATCTCTTTGGCTTTTT
>CAZYUN010000088.1:1748-2274 GCA_964650755.1 uncultured Gammaproteobacteria bacterium | reverse complement strand
AAAAAGAAAATTGTCGGTATTTAATGGCATTTATTTATTTCTTAAAATATGTTAAAATATCAATATAATTATAAAAATATGAAAAATCGTTTAGTTTTGGCGACTTCGCTGGGAGCTTTTTTGGGTATTTTTTGTATTGTTGGCATTGGCTTTAGATTTGGTTTTGCCGGCAATGAGTGGTTTTTGTTTTCAGCTTGGTATAATCGTTTGCTTATGGGTTTAATCATTGGCTTGGCATATCCGATCGTTTTGTTAAAATCGCCGACTAAAAATTCTTTGTTGCGCGGTTTGTGTTTTGGTTTTGTGATGAGTTATGCTTGGTATTTGGATACCGGTTTTCGTGATTTGGTTGGATTTTTTGCCGGTTTAACTTATGGAATTATTATTGATTTTTTAACTACAAAATATGCCACAAAATAAAACTTTCAAAAAGAATAAAATCGCTATTATTGGTGCCGGACCGGGCGGGTTGGTGTCTGCTATTTTGTTAGCGCACCATGGTTTTCAGGTTGAAGTTTTTGAAAAA
>CAZYUN010000088.1:0-1738 GCA_964650755.1 uncultured Gammaproteobacteria bacterium | reverse complement strand
TTGATGGATTTAAGTTTGATATCGGTCCGACTTTTTTTATGATGGATTTTGTGTTGCGTGATATTTTTCATGAGTTGGGCAGGAATTTGGATGATTATGTGAAAATGACTAAACTGTCCCCAATGTATCGTTTGTATTTTCCTGATGATCGTCAAATTGATGTTTTTTCTGAAGATGAAAAAATGGAACAACAGCTGAAAAAACTTTTTCCGGGCGATGAGTTGGGTTTGAAAAAATTCAATCGTCGTGAAAAGCAACGTCTCAAAAAATTATTCCCAATTTTGTCGCATCATAATAATAATATTTTAGAAGTTTTTCATCCGCGATTTTTGTCGGCACTGACTTCTTTTTCGGTGGGCCGTTCTTTATATGATGTTTTGGGTAATTATTTTAAAGAAGAGTTGGCAAAATTATCTTTTACTTTTCAGGCAAAATATTTGGGTATGTCGCCTTGGGAATGCCCCGGCGCTTTTGCTATGGTGCCTTATGTTGAACATCATAACGGAATTTGGCATCTTGAAGGGGGATTGTCAGCAAGTATTTCGGCTATGGTGGCGGTAGCTAAAGAATTGGGCGTCAAAATCCATTATCAAACTCCGGTTGCTTCACTGCTTATTAAGAACAAACAGGTTTATGGCGTGAAATTGACTGATGGTGTTGAAGTTTTAGCCGACAAAGTGGTCGCTAATTCGGATTTCGGTTACACAATGAGTAATTTGACTCCGGCCAAAAATTTACGCAAGTGGTCGCCTAAAAAGTTGGCTAAAAAGAAGTTATCTTGTTCTATTTTTATGATGTATTTGGGAATTACCGGCAAAACTGATTTAGAGCATCACAGCATCGCTTTTGCTCGCGACTACAAACAAAATGTAGATGATATTTTTAATGGAAAGCTGACTGATGAGGATTTTTCGGTTTATGTTAGAGATGCTTCTAAAACCGATTCTACTCTGGCTCCGGCCGGTCACTCGGCATTATATGTTTTGGTGCCCGTACCGAACAATCGTTCGGGCATTGATTGGGAAAAATCAGCTCCCAAAATACGCAAACAAACTTTAGCGATTTTAGAAGAAAGATTTAAGATTGAAAATATTAGCGAACGAATCGTAGCCGAAAAAATAATTACTCCGACTGATTGGGGGCGTGATTATAATGTTTATCAGGGAGCTGTTTTTAATTTATCGCATCATCTGAGTCAAATGTTGTGGTTTAGACCACATAATCGTTTTGAGGAATTAAAAAATCTTTATTTGACCGGTGGCGGAACTCATCCGGGAAGCGGTTTGCCAACTATTTATCAGTCGGGTAAAATCGTCGCTGATTTAATTGTCAAAGAATTGACTTAATTTTATGGCTGAAGCCAAAAAGGGGAAAATTATCGTTGTTAATGATAAAATGCAAAAAGGTTATCGTTATCGTTTAACCGCGCCGGTGGGGCGCAACTTTCAGCCCGATTTTAAACCTGAATTGACGCCCAAAGAAATGTTGGAGTTAGGTGTTTTTGGCGGTCGTTATTTGCGCGATTGTCAAAAAGAGTTTCCCAAAAGTTGGTTCATCAAAGCAAAATTGCATCCACAAAAAAAATCCGGGCATAGTCCGAAGTTGAATTATTTTGAAGTTGATGCCAGTCAGTCGTTGGCTGTTTGGCGACATAAGGGCTGGATTTATCCGGATGATCCACGCGGTTGGTTTCAGTGGTATTGTCGTTATTATTTGGGTCGTCGGTTGCCGGTTGAGG
>CAZYUN010000087.1:0-2310 GCA_964650755.1 uncultured Gammaproteobacteria bacterium | reverse complement strand
ATTATTGACATTTATTTATGAATTTGCTATAATTATTGTACATTTTAATAAAGAAACTCGCAAAATCTCTAAAAAGCGGGGCTGTCAAACGATATTACGAAATTATAATAATTGAGCCAGTTATCAATAATTTCCGTTTGCGGTTAAATTATGGCTTAAAAACTATATGATTTACGGAAACAAAGATTCAGCAATGGCAAAACTGCTTGATGATAAGCAGTATTTTAATTTGCCAAAAGTTGGAGAATTAACTAAGGGCACCGTCATCTCCGTTGACAAAAACGAAATTCACGTTGATTTAAACGGAATCATGACCGGTGTCATCAGAGGCAAAGAACGCTACGATGAGGGTGAGATTTATAAAAATCTAAACACCGGTGACTTGATTGAAGCCACTGTTTTAGAATTAGAAAACGAAAATGGCGAAGTTGAATTGTCATTTTTGTATGCCGGCAAACAAAAGGCCTGGCAAACATTAGCTGACTTAGTCAAAAGCAATGAAATTGTTTCTTGCCAAATTACCGACGCCAATAAGGGCGGTTTAATGATTAAGTTAGAGGGAATCTCCGGTTTCTTGCCGGTTTCTCAATTATCACCAGAACACTACCCACGCGTTCCGGGTGGCGACAAAAATCGTATTTATGAAATTCTAAAAAGTTATGTCGGCAAAAAATTTGAAGTCAAAGTAATTGACGCCAAAGAAAACGAGGATCGCTTGATCGTTTCTGAAAAAAATGCTTGGGAAGAAACCCAAAAAGATGTTATCGGAAAATACAAAGTCGGTATGACTGTTGAGGGTACTGTGACAGCTGTAACCGATTTCGGTGTCTTTGTAGAATTCGCAGACAAATTAGAGGGCTTAATTCATATCTCAGAAATTGCTTGGCAAAGAATTGATAATCCTAACGACTTCGTTAAGGTTGGAGAAAAGATTAAGGCCGAAATTATCGGTATTGAAAACTCCAAAATATTCTTGTCTATGAAAAAATTAGCTGACGATCCTTGGAGTGGTATTGAAAAGAAATATTCCATCGGACAAAAAGTCAAAGGAACTGTTTTAAAAATAAATCCTTTTGGATTATTTGTAGAGCTTGAAAAAAATATTCAAGGTTTGGCTCATATTTCTCAATTCCCAGACAAAACCGATCTAAACTCTTTAGCTAAAGAAGGTGAAGAAAAAGAATTCTTTGTCGTTTCAATTGAAGCTAAAAATCATCGTTTGGGCTTGAGCTTAACTGCGCCAAAAGAAAAAGAAGCTAAAAAAGAAAAAGTAGAAGAAATTTCTGAATCAGAAACCGATAAAACAAAAATTGAAGCAATAGAATCAGAAGCAACTGAACCTAAAAAAAGAGGCAGAAAAACCAAAGCCGAAACTACCGAATCAGAAGCAACTGAAGTATCCGAAGAAAAATAAATATTTAAAAATAAAAAATCCCCTTGTTTTGAGGGGATTTTTTAATACCCAAAAAACTTGCAAACTATCTTGATTTGACTTAAGATATCTTTAAGTACTTTAACAAAACAACCTCTAAGGAGAGACAATATGAACCGCGAAAACATTAGGGAATTTTTGCGTGAAGCTTTTGAGGATATCGGCGGATATGCCAGACGACTGGCAAAATTAATCAAACAGGTATTCATCGGACTAATCGGACTAAACGAAGAAATTGAAAAACAATGTAAAATTGTTGTTGATTGTGATGGTGGAGACAAAGCACCAAAAGCAATCATTAAAGGAATCAAAACAGCAATTAATAAGGGTTTTGTAAACCCCGAAGAAATACTTGTTATTGGAACCGAAGATTCAATTGATCAACTAAGGCAACAAGGCAGATTATTTAGGTTATTTAATTATCTTGGACAAAAAAACCAATTCTCACAAAAAATCGCCAAAACCTTACAAGGTTTTAATTTTTTTATTGATGTTTTAGCGCAAGTTAACGTCTTGGTTTGTGATGAAGCTATAGAAATGGATGATGATCGCCAACAAATTATTAAAAAAAGAAATAGTTCAGCCATGGCTTTGGGTATTAAACTAATTAAAAAACAACAAGCTGACGCACTTGTCTCGGCCGGTAATACCGCCGGTATGGTGATTTTGGGCAGTTTTATTTTGGGCAGATATACATCTGATCTCAAGCCGGCCATCGCCGTCCCACTGCCAAATGATTCTGGTCCTTGCTTGTTACTTGATGCCGGCGCTATCCATCGAGCTACCCCTCAAGACCTTCTAAATTGCGCCATCATGGGTTCAACTTATGCGAAAAATATGTGGAACATTGAACGACCGACAGTTAGATTGCTTAATAT
>CAZYUN010000086.1:0-2327 GCA_964650755.1 uncultured Gammaproteobacteria bacterium | reverse complement strand
TCATTTCATAAAACAAAAATCACCACTGAAGCCGTAGAAACAGCGGTTGTTTTAAGTCAAAAATTCATTACCGACAAATTCCTGCCAGACAAAGCGATTGATTTAATTGATGAGTCCTGCGCCAAAAACACGGCACACAAAAAACCCTCACCCATCAAAAAACAACTACAAAGAATCAACGAAGAAATTAGATCGCTTGAAACAAAACTCAGAGAACAAATTAAATTGGAAAATTTTGAAACAGCTACATTAATTAAAAAAGAAGCTGACGTAATTGTTTCTAAAATAAAAAAAATAGAGAAAAAAATAATTACAGCAGAAAATAAAATAACCAAAAACATTACTACCAAAGACATTGCCCTAACATTATCTAAAACCACCGGCATTCCTATTCATGATTTACTTCACCAGGGTAACGCCAAAAACTTTCAAACCAAAATCAAAAAACAAATTATTGGCCAAGAAAAGGCATTAAAAACCATTGAAAATATAATCAATAGAATCAAAGTTGGCTTAACAGACGACAATCGACCTTTAGCTTCACTACTTTTAATCGGCCCTTCTGGAGTCGGCAAAACTCTAACTGCTAAAGTTATCGCCAAAGAATTTTTTGGTTCTGAAAAAGCTTTGATTAAATTAGATATGTCAGAATATGGCGAAAAATTTAACGCTTCAAAATTAATCGGGGCTCCTGCCGGTTATGTCGGCTATCAAGAAGGCGGGCAACTAACTGAGCACATCAAAAGACAACCCTATTCATTGGTTTTGTTTGATGAAATAGAAAAAGCTGATCCGGAAATTTTTAATTTGTTATTACAAATTTTAGAAGACGGCGAAATTACCGATGCTTCAGGGCAAAAAATTAATTTTCGCCAAACCATTGTTATGATGACTTCTAATTTAGGCGGTCATCATTACCAACAGCAAAAAAATATCGGTTTTGGCTCAGAAAATAAAGTTTCAAATATTGAAAATGCGGTTCTCAAAGAAGTAAAAAAGAAATTCAAACCGGAGTTTATAAACAGAATAGACAAGATTATTACCTATCAGCCATTGAATCCAAAAGCACTCACGCAAATTGCTACCATTGAACTAAATCGCCTCAAAGAAAAAATTAACCAAAAAACAAAACTGAATATTGTTTGGGATAAATCGCTTAATCAAGAATTAATCAAGCGCTCAGAAAATATTGATGATGATTCTGAAAAGGGAGCGCGAGCTATCAAGTTATTAATAAAAAACGAACTGGAGCCAATTTTGGCAGAAAACATCATTAAAAATCGTACCCATCAAAAAACTTTGCGAATCAAATCAAAAAATGGTATAATAACTCTAACATAAGTTAGGGTTATTATTATTTATGGCTAATAACAAAACCGCCGAAAACAATCAACAAATGGATTTAGTCGCACAAGATAAATTATTACAAGAACAACAAACTGCTTTAAGATTGATTGATCTTAGAGAATCCGCAAAACAAGAAGCTCAAAATAGAGAATCGAGTAAATCAGATTCAGAAACTGTTGAAAATCAAGAGGCATCAGAAACAACCACTAATACACAAAACTTTAGAGAATTTGATCAATTAGACGAAGAAGAAACAGACACTGATTCTAAAAAACCGGATCTAAAAGATATCAAATCTTTGGCTTCAGAACAGGGGGGGGAAATGCTTAAGAAACAAGGAATTAAAATGGCACTAAGATTTTTATTTACTTCACCTTGGGGTATTGCTATTTTATTAGGTTTATTTTTGTTAATTATTTTTATTATAATTTTGATTGCGATGGTAGTTATGGCTCAACAATGCTATGAAAGCTACTATTTAACCGGTAAATACGGTGTTGCGGCTGATATATGGTATAACGGCTTGGACCAGTGGCTGATTAAAGCAGTTAGTGGCGATTGTCAATAAAAACTAAAATATAAAAACTATATGCCTCCATTGTGGCAAAGAATAACTGTTATTATTTTGATTTTTGTCTCCATTATTTTAATGGGGATCATTCTATATTGGTTTTTTTGGCGACCAATTTTGGGTCCGGCACCGATTGAAAACAATAGCATTGTTCAACAACTCATAACTGGCGGAGATCAAACCGGACGCACCACCTCAACCGTTGGAACCGGTCAATTACCAATAGACACCAAACCAACCGAACAACCAGCCAGTCAAACGCCCACTCAACCCGAAACAGCCGGTCGTCTTAGTGAATCGGATTTGTCAGCTTTGGTCAAAGAATCAACCAGATTCTCCTCTATCACTAAAGGCGGTAATGTAGTTTATTATAACCCCGATAATGGCAAATTCTATCAAAGCGACATTA
>CAZYUN010000085.1:0-2432 GCA_964650755.1 uncultured Gammaproteobacteria bacterium | reverse complement strand
GTTGGCAAACCGGAGCAATATTTAAGATGGCTGAAAGTTGAGGGACACCGAAGCCAGTGGTTATTCTGGTTGTACAAATTGAACCCGGGCCAATACCAACCTTAACTCCGCTAACGCCGGCCTTAATTAAATCCAAAGCACCGGCTGAGGTGGCGACATTGCCACCTATCAATTCGGCTGAAGGAAATTTTTCCTTGAGTTTATAGATAGCGTTAAGTTCGTTAAGTGAATGTCCGTGAGCAATATCTATTACTAAAACATCTGCTTCGGCTTCTAATAATGCTTGGGCTCGTTCTAGAAAATCTTCGCCGGCACCGATTGCTCCGCCAACCAAAAGCCGGCCACGACCATCTTTTGAGGCCTCATGATTATCGCCATAAAGCAAAATATCTTTTTGAGTTATTAAACCCTTGATTATGAAATTGTCATCAATCAGTGGTAGTTTTTCTATTTTGTGTTTTTTAAACAATTCTTTGGCTTGTTCATTACTAATGTTGGGGGTAGCGATAATCAAACGCTCTTTGGGTGTCATTAAATTAGAAACAAGAAGATTTTCGTCGCTAATAAAATTAATATCCCTTTTAGTGATAATTCCCAATAAACGATTGTTGCTGTCAGCGACTAAAAAACTGTTAGCTCCGGTCTCGATTATTTTTTCTTTTAGTTCTTTTAGTGATGCTTCAGGATTGATAGTGAAGGGGTTGTCTATAATCAGGTGTTGGTGTCTTTTTACTTTAATAACTTCTTTAACTTGATTTTCAATACTTAAAAACCTATGGATAATTCCGATTCCGCCTTTTTGCGCTAAAGTAATTGCCATTTGACTCTCAGTAACAGTGTCCATATTAGCAGAAACGATAGGTATTTTAAGATTTATTTTTTTTGTTAGTCGAGTGGTGGTGTTGGTGGTTTTGCGTGAATTGATTTCTGATCTTTGTGGCACCAACAAGACATCATCATAAGTTAGAGCTAAAGGAATGTTAAGCATATTTTTGATTATTTAAACCTTTCAAATTTTATAAAAAATGAATTGGTTTGGCAAGAAAAAGTCAAGCCCTCAAAAAAGTTTGACAGCATTTTTTTTAGATTATAAAATAAAGACAGTTCACAGTAGTGTGAACTACAGAACCTTAAAAACACAGGAGACAAATCTCATGAATCGCAAGCCAGACAACTGCCCCAAACATCCGCGCTATCGCGGTGTGGGCAAACCAACCAGTAATTGTGTTCACTGTTGGATGATGTATTTGTTAAAACATCCTGATTACAAACAAATAATGGATCGAGATCGGCGAGTTAATCAACGGAGTCAAGAAGTTTCTGATCTGAAGGGTAGATATTCGGCCGCATTAGAAAGAATTGACGATCTTGAGCGTCTTTTGCATTTTGAGTCAATGGTATGTCAGCCACCAAAGATTATCAAGATTGCCACCCCCAAGGCGGATGCTGATTCGTATGCGGTTCCGATTATTGTGGCCAGTGATTGGCACGTTGAAGAAAGGGTTGATCGCTCTACGATTAATGGCTTGAATGAATTTGATTTGGAAATAGCTGAGAGACGGGCCTCGTTTTTTTTCAGCAATAGTTTGCGTTTGGTGCGAATGTTTAATCAGGACGTGAAAATAGACACAATTGTTTTGGCTTTGTTGGGTGATTTTGTGACAAACTATTTGCATGATGAGAATCGCGAAACTAATTTGTTGGGTCCGAGTGAGGCACTGATTTTCGTTAAGGATTTGCTTTATAGTGGAATTAAGTTTTTGCTTGAAAATAGTAATTATCGTTTGGTTATTCCTTGTTGTTATGGTAATCATGGTCGTTTGACACAAAAAATGCGTCATGGAAATATTAAGGGCACTTCATTAGAGTTGTTGATCTACAAGTGGCTGTTTGATATTTTCAAAGATGAACCTCGGGTTCAGTTTGATGTCGCTGGTGGCCAAATGTTGATTGCCGATATCGTTGGTCGTCGCATTCGTTTTCATCACGGTGATTTGATTCGCTATCATGGTGGTGTTGGTGGTATTACCATTCCACTCAACAAGGCAATCGCTCAGCTCAATAAAGCGACTCAGGTTAAGTTGGATGTTATCGGGCACTGGCATCAGTTTTTGTTTGGTCGCAATTATTTGATTAACGGTTCACTGATTGGCTACAATGCGTTCGCGCAGTATATCAAGGCCGACTTTGAAGAACCGCAACAAGTGATGATTGTTGTTGATCGTGATCGTGGTGTTTCTTTTGTTGGACCAATTATTTTGAATAAAATTCAGCGACAACCCATTGAACATGTTTATAGACCTTTTATGAGTTAGTTCTTTCACTCTCTTTACCCGTCTAGGTTAATTCCGGCGGGTTTTTTATTTTTTTGACTTTTCTCGCGATTTTTTTTAAGATTCAAGCAGTCGCAGTTCTTTACAAAAAAACCAACT
>CAZYUN010000084.1:1709-2482 GCA_964650755.1 uncultured Gammaproteobacteria bacterium | reverse complement strand
AGAACATTTATAAACTTCGTTTATTTTTTGTACTGACATAAATAAAAATTAATATTCTTCGCATTTTAATTGATAGAAAGCACGAGCATGATTACAAGATGGACATTCTTCAGGAGCTTCTTTGCCAAAATGAACATAACCGCATTCTCGACAAACCCACCAAACTTCTTCTTCTTTTTTAAAAACCGTACCAGCATTAACCTGGTTTAAAAGTTTTTGATATCTCTCTTCATGATGCTCTTCAGCTTTAGCAATCGCCCTTAATCGAGCACCAATTTTCACAAAACCCTCACTTTCAGCAATCTCAGCAAACTCCGGATACATTTGTGTATGCTCATAATTCTCTCCATCAATCGCTGATTGTAAATTTTCGGCTGTTGTACCATATACAATCGGTACTTCAGCTTCTACTTTTAAAGATGATAATTGTTGATCAGAAAGTTTGTTTAAATCCTGAATTTCTTTAAAAAGTTTAGAGGCGTGCTCTCTCTCTTGATCAGCTGTAATCAAAAAAATTTCAGCAATTTGTTCAAATCCCTCTTTTTTAGCTACTTTTGAATACATGGTGTAGCGATTTCTCGCTTGAGATTCGCCAACAAACGCCTTAGCTAAATTTTCAATAGTTTTAAGCATAAAAATTATTAATTATTAATTATAAGCACCTTAATTATCTGTTTTTTCTAAAGATTTGTCAATCATATCAGAATTATTATTAAGCCATTGATTTTTTAAAGAGTTGCCATCATTTTCCTCTATATCAGAATCAACTTCCG
>CAZYUN010000084.1:0-1699 GCA_964650755.1 uncultured Gammaproteobacteria bacterium | reverse complement strand
TGATTGATGGCGCTTTTAAAACCTCTTCTTTAACTGGAAGACCCTCTAACATCACAATTTGCTTATCTCTGTCTTGTGGTTTTTTTCTTCTTTCTTCTCTAACTTTCTTAAAACAATCATCACAATAGGTGGGTTTATTTAAATCCGGTTTAAACTTAATTTTAAAATCCACACCACACAAAGAACATCTAGCGTTAAACTTTTTTTCATCTTTTGGATTTTGTTTAATATCTGACTCTTTTTTTGTTTGAGTATTTTCAGATTCAGTTGAGCGAGAAGTGAAATTATTATTTTTATTTTTTTCACCCCCCTCACCCAAACCACGCAATTTAGAAATAGAGCTTGGAGATTTTTTTCTGTCAGTCATTTTATTACGAGAAAGTTGCGACAAAGAAATTGAGATACCAGAAGGTGTTGAATTTGATAAAACCGGTTCCCCCTGACCCAAATCTTCAATTTTTAAATTATTTGATTCGCGATTCATCACGGCATCCATTGAGCTCCAACGATTAATCTTATCTTCTACAACTGAACGCGGATTAGCATAACGCTCGCGTGAGACCTTGATGACTTTTTCACGATTATTGGTGCGATAATCATCAAATAAAGGTGGGAGTGTAGCCGCCGAAAAGGGGTCTGAGGCAACGCCATCAATCATTAGTTTTAAATAAATACAAAAAGCCGGCAAATTCACTAAATCCTCTTCAGTAAAAAATGGGGCGAATTCTAAAACTAATTTTTCAGCATCAGAAGCGCCAATTCTAAAATTAATCAAGGTACCAACGTTACCGAAAACAGCCGATACTACTTCTTCTGGTAATTGTTCAATATATTGATGCGCCACAATTAAATTAAGCCGATATTTTCTGGCTTCTGATAAAATATTAGCAAAACTCTCGTTAGCAAAATTTTGAAATTCATCAACATAAAGATAAAAATCCGGACGCTCATTTTCAGGTACATCAACTCGACTCATCGCCGCCAAATAAAGCTTAGTGACAATCATTGAACCTAATAATTGCATCGTATCTTCACCAATTCTTCCTTTAGATAAATTAAGTATTAGAATCTTTTTGTTGTCCATAATATCGCGCAGATCAATAGTTGACTTCACCTGTCCGACAATATTTCTGATTAAAAAATTAGATAAGAATTGACCGACTTTGTTTTGAATTGGTGAGATAACTTCTTGAAGTGTTTTTTCGTTCCATTTAGAATATTCGTTAACCCAAAAAGATTTAACAACCGGATCTTTGATTTTAGAAACAACTTTGTCGCGATATTCTCGTTCCACTAAAATTCTCATGATACCCAACAAAGTTGAACCGGGATAATCCAATAAAGACAAAATAGCATTACGTAAAATATATTCTAAACGAGGGCCCCAAGAATCAGCCCAAAGTTTTTTAAAGACAGAGATTAAACCTGAAGCAACAAAGTTTTTGTTAATTTCATCAACCGCCTCTAGAACATTAAAAGAAATCGGGAATTCAGTATCGGCCGGATTAAGATAAATCACATCATTAATACGATGAGGCGGAATAAAATCCAAAAGTTTTTCAGCCGTATCTCCATGTGGATCAATATAACAACAACCCTCGCCATTAATAATGTCAGAGATAATTAAATTTTCCAGTAGGGTAGTTTTTCCCATACCGGTTTTACCAATAATATACATATGGCGCCTACGATCAGTTCT
>CAZYUN010000083.1:0-2486 GCA_964650755.1 uncultured Gammaproteobacteria bacterium | reverse complement strand
GTTAGTTGGCTCCAAGTCCAAGCAACTCACTAACTGTTACCAAAACAAATCCCTGTTCTTGCAAACTGCAAACAATTTTTTCTACCGCCAGCACGCTGGGATAATGAATATCGTGAAGCAGAATGATATCACCCGACTTAATATCGGTCGTGGATCGGCGAATGTTTTCGGTGGTGCTTCTAGTTTGCCAATCGCGCGTATCAACGCTCCACAAAACATTATGTAATTCGGCCATCTTGATAGTTTCGGCTCGCCCCCGATAACTGCCGTAGGGCGGACGAAACAACTTTGGCTTGATGCTGGTGGCGTTTTCTATCAACTGTTGAGTTCGCTTAATTTCATTAAGAACTCGCTCTTGGTTGGCATGAGCAATATCAAGATGTGAAAAAGTGTGATTAGCAATCTCACAATTAAGTTCAATCATTCGTTTCAGTATCGCTTCATTGCCAGCAATTCTTTCGCCCAAAACAAAAAAGGTCGCGACTGCTTGGTATTTTTCTAAAACATTCAAAACAATCTCAGTGTTTTCTTTGGCGGGCCCATCATCAAAAGTCAGCGCTACGATTTTTGGCGATGACCCATCAGGTGATTTTTGCGCAATCACTTCTGATTCATTTTTTGCTGGGCGAATCTGATCGTCGGTTGCCACACTTTCACTTAGCGTCATTTGAACCGGTGGAAGCTCTCTGACAATCATCACATTTTCTTGAAAGGAGGCGGGGAGTGTTTCGGTTGAAATCGTTTCTAAAAAATAAGTTACTGAGATGGAGGGATTTGGCACCAATTCTTCGTTGGGGCCAAAAATCAAGCACAAACAAACAAAACATAGTGGTCCGGCGCTCATGTCAGGTTCTCCTCTGTTGGGGGTAGATTTTTTTGCAGTGGATTGTAAAGTTCAACTTGATTTTACGCTATCACTTTGTTTATTTTTTGTCAATATCTTTATTTTTTAATGACTTGAAAATTATTTTATTTTATTGTATTCTATAATGATATAATAAAAAGATGAAAAACCAGCTATCACAAAAAAAAGAAAAATTAGTGGTTATTTTGGGACCGACTGCTACCGGCAAAACCAAATTGGCGGTGTCTTTGGCGGTTAAATATGGCGGTGAAATCGTATCAGCTGATAGTCGTCAGGTTTTTCGCGGTATGGACTTGGGCACAGGCAAGGATTTGGCTGATTATATTATAGATTTAAGCAACAAAACCGACAGGGAATTACAAAATATCATCAATTCCTATCAATTAAATAATTCAGATAAAACGGCTGGTTTAGCCAAAATACCCCTAAAAAAAGACCACAAAGCCCCAAAGGGCGCATCAGCAGTGGCCACCAAAGGCCACCAGAAGTCATTTCAGGTGCCTTATCACCTAATTGACATTATTGAGCCAATGACGCCCTTTAATGTTGCTAAATACCAAAAATTGGCCTACAAGGCAATTGATGGGATTATCGCTAAAAATCGTCTGCCGTTTTTGGTTGGTGGTACGGGTTTGTATTTGGATGCGGTGGTGGAAAACTTTATTTTTGGTCCGGTTGTTGCTAAAGCCGATTTAGAAAAAGTGCGTCAACGACTTGATCGTTTGACTCTCGCTCAATTGCTTGGGCGTTTAAAAAAAGTAGATCCCGACACTTATGCCGTCATTGACAAAAAAAATCGTCGCCGAGTTCAGCGCGCAGTAGAGATTTATGAAGCTGGCGGACAAAAAAAATCAGCTGTTAGTAATCGCGGTCAGCGTCCTTATCAAACCTTGATTATCGGTTTGAAATTTCCATTAGAAGAAATCTACAAAAAAATTGACAGCCGTTTGGATAATCGGTTGCGTGAGGCCAAAGGGGAGTCAGCTGGAAACGATTAGAAGAATTTGGTTTGGAATATCGTTATGTGAGCCGTTATGTGCGCGGACTTATTGACTATGAAACAATGCTAGATCAACTTAAAACTGAAATTCATCATTTTGCCAAACGCCAACTCACTTGGTTTAGGCGCAATCAAGATATTTATTGGGTTGATTCACTAAAAACCGCCGACAAATTAATTAAAGATTTCTTGAAAAATAAAAATTAAAAAACCGTCAAAACTTTTAAAATAATTGACGGTTTTTTTTGTGTTAATTTTTAAGCGGCTTCGTGTTTGTCTGATTGGTTTTCGGTTTCTGGCTCATCAACCGGAATACCTACAATCACGCCTTCTTCATCTTCCTCTGATTCTTCTTCTTCAATCGGCTCACCAGAAGGGTAATCATCTAATTCAATCTTTTTAGTTAATTCATTTCTAATCTCTAACATTCTTTCATAGTTGTCTTTTTGTTTTTTGCGATCAGCGCCTGATAATTCCAAATAAGCCAAAGCATTTTGGATTGATTCTTGAGTACGCGAAATATCTAAAAACGGATGCAGTTCTTCTAATTGTCTGACAGTTAAGCCGTCTACGATTTCGTGAACAAATTTGTAGTTGGCATCGCCCTTAAAGAAAAGCGCA
>CAZYUN010000082.1:230-2562 GCA_964650755.1 uncultured Gammaproteobacteria bacterium | reverse complement strand
ATGATCAGAATATGAAGAAAATTACTGATTGTTTGAATCAGATGCTTCGTGATTTGTGGTCTTGTTTTTATCCTGATAAAGTTGTCCCGGCTTTCTTTTTCCGTGAAATTGAAGCGGGTAGTGTCGCTTGTTATCCGTTGGTTGATCAGTTTGTGGTTAGGTGTTCTGAGGAGACAAACAACATCTCCGGTGCCCATTGTTTTTTTAGAAAAAGAATGTCCTTTGTTTTTTTGTATCGCAATCAACAAATCATTCCTTTTAGTATCATTCTTGAATCATCTGTTTTTGGCTATGATGAGCTTCACAAATTGATTCGAGTGTCATAATTCAATACGCAACAATACCGCCTTAACTTTGGCGGTTTTTTATTTTTTTAAAAATAGATTCTTTGTAGATTGGTTTTTTTATATAAAAAGTATAGGACGTCTAAGTGTGTTGTTTATAAAAAAACTCACAGATTAGAATTGATTGGTTTAAAATTAATTTTAAAAGACGGACACTAAAAAAGACGGACATCAAATCCGTCTTTTTATTTTTTCTTAATCTTGTGGACCTTAAGGGAGTTGAACCCTTGACCTCTTCCATGCCATGGAAGCGCTCTAGCCAACTGAGCTAAAGGCCCAAATTTTTTCTTGATGTTTTATATTATAAAGCAAATAATAAAAAAAATCAAGTTGTTTTTTTAGTATCTTCAATAAGTAGTTTTTAAAAAAATTTAATATTATTTTAACCCAGTCCAAAACTTAACATAATATAACTTAATACAATTAAATCGCTATCATTAAATTCGATTATACAATTATCTTAATTTAAAAAATTTTTTAAATCACCAATAATATTTTTTATATTTTTTTGATTAAGGGAATAATAAATAAATCTGCTTTGTTGCCGGCTTTTTAATAAGCCGGCTTTTTTTAAGACAATCAAGTGATGCGAAGAAAGGTTTTGTGGTAATCTTAAGAGGCGATTGATTTGAGAGGCGGGGAGTTCTTGGTTTTTTAGTAGATTTAATATTTTTAGACGATTTTTTTCGGCAATAATAACGCCAAAATCCTTGATTTTATTGATTAAATCTTTTGTATTATCCATATTGTTATAATTTAAATAGTTATTATTTATATTGATATTATAATCAAAAAAATAAATTGGGTCAAATTTTTTAAAGATATTTTTTTAAAATAAAAAACCCGAAACAAGTTCGGGTCAAAGAACATTAACTTTAGGCGATCTCATCAAAAGAGTTCATCCCAAGAGGTGAAGATAGCATCAGCAAAACCCCATTTCACCGCTTCTTTGGCGGTGAAAAAGACATCGCCCTTTATATCCATCAATCTTTTAAGTTTTTTGTAGATGGTTTTTTCTGAAACACCGGCGAATTTTTTTGATTGCTTGACTTGCTCAACATAAATACCAATCATGATTTTTTCTGTTTGACGATAATAATCAGCCGTAGAATAGAAGACGTTGTGTGGAGCCACCACGCCCATTTCACCATGATGAATCAATATATGCGAGTGAGGCATCATAATTCGTCGATCACCGGCCTGCAGAACGATTGAGCTCATACTTCTGGCGTGAGTGTGATTGACGATGGCGACAGGAAATGGCATTGACCTGATATTGTCATAAATAGCCATACCTTCTTCCCATAGTCCACCGCAAGTGTGTAGATGAATCACTACCGGTTCTGTAGCCGACTGTTGCAATAGTAGTTGGAGGTTCTTAATGATCCCATTAGCCATTGTATATTCAATGCCCGGCTCAAAGCCCGCTTCATCGGCTGTCGTAATACCAATCGGTATGCCGTGAATATAAAGCTGACGATTGGGAATGTCTACACCAAGTTGATGAATGGCGTCCATACCGCAATAATATTCGGTGCCTACTTTTTGTTTTTTGCGAATGATTGATGTCGTTGGTTGATTGATTCCTCTGCCACGCCCATTTGTTGTTCTACTCATTGGAGTTCTCCTCGTTGTTGTTTTTTAATGTCCTACTGGGATTATTTTATGTTTTTGTGATTTAAAAGTCAAATCAGAGTTAAGCTTATAATAATTCATTATCATGACTGCCGGATTCTTTTTTGCCAGCATCGGTAATTCTAATAAATTGGCAATTTCTTAATTCTATAATATTTTTGGCGTTGCCATAACTCATACCTGAACGCAAACCGCCTAAATATTGGTCAATGATATTTTTAACGGAACCGCGATAGGGGACACGGGCCTCAATACCTTCGGGAGTGATTTGTTGAGCGGTTTTTTCTTTGGCGCCCGGACGAGACAAAGAGGCCGAGAGCGAGGCCATACCGCGAGAGATTTTGTATTGACGT
>CAZYUN010000082.1:0-220 GCA_964650755.1 uncultured Gammaproteobacteria bacterium | reverse complement strand
AACCAAATCCGCCGGTTGTTTAATGCCACCGTCGGCAATTAGTGGAATTTGATAGCGTTGGCAAACCGGAGCAATGTTTAAGATAGCTGAAAGTTGTGGGACACCGAAACCGGTGGTGATTCTGGTGGTACAAATTGAACCCGGACCAATACCAACCTTAACTCCACTAACGCCGGCCTTAATTAAATCCAAAGCACCGGCTGAGGTGGCGACATTGCCA
>CAZYUN010000081.1:550-2758 GCA_964650755.1 uncultured Gammaproteobacteria bacterium | reverse complement strand
ACAAAGAATTTTTGGTTGGTGATTTTAATAAAACAATCGGATATGCCAAACCAATAATTAAACCCATAAGCAAACGATTATACCAAGCCGAAAACAAAAGCCACTCATTGCCGGCAAAACCCAACCGAAAGCCGATGCCAATAATACAAAAAATACCCAAAAAAGCTCCCAGTAAAGTCGCCAAAACTAAACGATTTTTCATATTTTTATAATTATATTAGATATTTTAACATATTTAAAAAAATAAATAAATGCCATTAAACGCCAACATCTTTGCTGTTTAATTTTTATTTTGTTTAATTTTAGATATTATCTAATGTTTATTATTGTCGAAAGATATTGACAATAATTATAAATTATGTTAGGTTAATTTTATTCGCACCTTAAACCGCAACCTTCAAGACGCAGAGGAAGCAGAGGACGCAAAAATGAAGACAACACCAACAAGGATGAGGGCAAAAGATCTGGCGCTACTGCAACTTTTTTCAGGAATCATTATCTTGCTGTTGGCCTCTTTTTGTGAAATATCATTAGCTGATAAAGAGAGTTCAAATGAAACCACTCAGACATCAGTTGCGACTGAGACCGTTAGTGTGGGTGAAGAAGTGAAGACACGAGAAGAACCAGCCACTGATACAACCACCGCCTCAGTGAATTGTACTGAAGATTCTGCTAAGCCGAATGACAAACCGGCAACAAGCCAAAAGAAGTCCATCAAGCAGACAACCGATACTGAGATGCGAACCTTTGACTTGTCAGCAGAAAAAAAATGCCTACTGATTAAGTGGAGTGTTGGCGAAAAAATGCTTCTGTCATTTTGGGGTGAAAAATATGAGCTGAGTATCTATTATCACCCTCAAGACCTCAGTATTGTTGGCGCCGAATTCAAATTCAAAGACACTACCGACAGTGATAATGTTGTCAGCTTCAACAAGAAATTCAAACCGCCACTGAACGCGGAAATCGCCAAGATACTGAATTATTGGCTCAATCACTCTCTCGCTAATCTCAATAGCGAAGAAAAGCAAGACGACTCACTGATAGTGGAAAACTTTGATTTGCGACCGTTCTACAAAAAATACGTCAAATCCGACGCGACCAAACAAATAAGTAAGTAAAAAAATACCTCTCCTTTGGGAGAGGTTTTTTATTTTTTATAAAATTAAAATCTGGACTTGACTAATAATAAATAAACTATCAAAATATATAAAAATTGTCTTATTTGATTAATTGTGCTATAATTACATTATTAAATTAATAACAAAAATTTATGTTCGGATTAGGAACAAAAGAAATAATCATTATCGCGGTTATTTTAGTGCTCTTATTCGGAGCCAAAAAAATTCCACAACTTACCAACAGTATCGTTGAGGCAATTAAAAGTCTTCGTGGTGCCTTCAATGATGATGCACCTAAAAATGATAATAATGAGATAATTAAGAAAAAATAACAGATTCTAATTATCAATTATTAAAATAAAACTCAAAACACGCTAATAATTTAAATTATTAGCGTGTTTTATTATATTAAATATTAGAGATTATTAATTGTCATTGGCTTTAATTTCCCTAATCTTTCCAATAATCTCCCTTAACTCATTTAAGGCAATGACTTCGGATTTGAGTAGTTTTCGTTTTTTAGATGCTTTATTTAAGACATTAATTTGCTGGTCGGCTCGATCTAATAACATCATAAAAGCTTGATCAGCTCGACGCTTGGCGATTAACAACTTTCTTCTAGTAATAAAGAACTTATACCAGCCATACAATAAGAAAAATATTAGAATCAACCAACCAACAATCGGCAAAAATTCTTGCCAAGAAATACTAATTAATGGCCAAGAAACATTACTGAAAATAGCTGGAGTTGCTGATGGCAAAACCGGTTCGGGGACTTGCTGGCTAACAACTTCTTGGGTAGTGGTTGCTTTAATTTCTTCAGAAATAAACTCTTTTATAATCTCTATTTTATTACCAGCGCGATCATAAGCAATAATTCTAGCTTTATGAGATCCACCAGATAAGCCAACTAAAACAACTGGTTGAGACGCCTGTTCAACAGTGACCACAATCGGCTGATTATCATCAATAATTATCTCATAACGATCTAAATTAGGATCAATGGCTTTAAGTTTTGCGGTCAATAATCCTTCAGTAGTAGAAGAAATTTCAGCCACTAAACCACTAGGGGCGACAGTATCTATCTGAA
>CAZYUN010000081.1:0-540 GCA_964650755.1 uncultured Gammaproteobacteria bacterium | reverse complement strand
CAATATTAGACCATTGTCCATTTAATTTATATCTGAAACTAAAATACCAAACACCATCAGTTAAATTGGATATTGTCTTACTGGAAATTGGTGGACTATAAGAAACGCTGGGGGTTCCAGCTGGGTTATTACCAATAAGCGTTTGAACGGTTGAAACTCCAGCTGGGAATTTAAAACTTACGGAACCAGCACGAGCAGAATACCAAGCATTCTGATCAGGATAAGTAGCAGAAGAAATAACCGGGGTGGTTATTTTGGGAGTTGATGGTTCAATAGATTCTTTGGGACTTTCAGGAGTTGTTGCACCGCTAATCGTAACATTAGCCGAACCCTGGCCACTTAAAACATTAGTGCCTAAACCGTCATTAGCCCTAACTGCCGAACCAGAAAAATAAAAATTAGCTGGCCCGGATTTTTTTGCTCTAAAAGTAATCGTAACAACCGAACCGGAACTACCATTATAACCGGGGTTTGGAGCGCCACCATTAAAAGAGATAACCCCCGAAGAATTAGAAAACGTTGGTTGCTCCACCCATAATG
>CAZYUN010000080.1:0-2858 GCA_964650755.1 uncultured Gammaproteobacteria bacterium | reverse complement strand
TGACTTGATTATAAATATCTAAATGACGCATTTTATTGTTATCAAAATTAACGGCTTTAATCTGAATTTTTGATTCAATGATTTGACAACGCGCAATTACCTTGCCCGCAATTGTGCCCGAAGCTTGTGTCCTAATTTCTCCCAATCCGGTTTGTCCGGGTCTCATTTCAGCTCCCGCCATAACCGGCAAAAGAAATAATGAGACCAAAATAAGAATACTGATTTTCATTTTTTTCATATAATATATTTTAATTATTGATTTTTAATTTTTTTCAAATTATCATAAATGAAATAAGTAAAAATTAAAGATATCGGGGTAATAATCAAATTCAAAAAATCAAATAATAAATCCAAAAACACTTCAGCCGAATCACTGCTAATAGTTATCATCGGCAACAAATTAAGCAAAAAAACTATTCCCGCAACCAGAGAACCAATTAATGTTCCAATAATCAAAAATAAAACAAAAAACAAAGTAATTTTTCCAAACAAAGGCCACCAATAATTTTTAACTAAATTACGGCTTTTATTAAAAGAGTTCTCTATGTCGGCCTGATTTAAAACAATCTCAAACACCACAAAACCATAAAAAATAATAAAAACAATGCCTGGCACAATTAATAAAAGTAAACCCAATAAAGCTAATAAACCATAAATCAATGAAGCAAAAAATACTTTAAAAAAATATGGCTTGGTCTGATTGAGCCAAAAATTTTTTAAATTAGCTAATGAAACCTCTTGACTAGGATCATTAATAAACATCAATTGTGCAATATAAGCATTAACTGAAACAAAAATTAAAAACAAAGAAAAAACAAGTGATAATACTATTCCGATAATATTTAAAGCCACAAACCAAATGGTTTGATTTTCGCCATTAAGCCACAACAAGAAAATAGATAACAAAGAAAAAAACAATCTATCGGAAAAAATAAATAATAATGGCCAAATCAAAAACATTAGAAATTTTTGCCAATATTTTGCATAAAAACTCCAAGATTCTTTAAACAGTGACCAAAAACTTGGCAACTTAATCTTCCCAGTAGAGGGAATTATAACCTCATCCATAAATTTATTTTAAATATTATTTGTATTATAGCAGATAACAACAACAAAGAGCAAGAAACTAAACTCTTTTATCAAAGCGACGGCGGCGCTGACGATTAGCAAAACGATGCGCTTCATCTCTAGCTTGAAGTAAAGTTATTTTCAAGCCAGAAACCAATTCCCTCACTCCCTTAGGTGTGCCCGAAGGAAATACTAAACTATCACCACCGAATTTTGATATACCAACTAATGGCCTAGTAATTTTTTGTTCCGTTAGTAACTTGTTTATTTTTATGATTTGTGGCCGACCGCCGTCTATTAAAAAAATCTCAGGCAAAGGCCATTCTTGATGTTTTAGGCGACGTGTCAAAACTTCAGTCAAGGCCTCCACATCATTATTACCAACGCTTTTAATATTAAACAAACGATATTCCGACTTTTCCGGTTTGCCATTTACAAAAACAACCATCGAACCAACCGTCTCACTACCGGAAAAATGAGAAATATCATAGGCCTCAATTCGTCCGTCAGTGCCGTCATCATTTAATTCATCTTGCGTAATCAATGAAACGTCATTAATATTTTTTAGAGCTTTAGCCAAATCGGGATTGTCACGACTCAAGCGCTTCAGTAATTGTTTTTTTCTGCCGGCAAAAAATTCAGCCAAGCTTTTGATATTTTTTTTATAAACAACGGGATCAATCAAACCCAAACAAGTACCCGGACACAAACCAACTTGATAATCAAAACAGGCCTTACCGCTATTGGGTCGACAAGTTGAATAAGGAAAAAATCTTCTTAAAATTCTTAAAATATTTTTTAAAGCGGTAGAGTTCTGATATGGGCCAAAAACTTTGGATCCGGATTTTAACGACAATCTTTCTAATTCCCTGCCCCGAACAATCAGTGGTTTAGGATAAACATCAGTCAAGGGTATAACCAAATAAACAAAAGAGCGATTGTCTTTGTCTTTAATATTATATTTCGGCCAATGTTTTTTTATTTTGTTTGCCTCTAAAATAATCGCCTCTAAAACTGAATCGGTCTCTTCATATTTGATATTTTTAGCCAAAGCAACCATCTCTTTCAAACGTGGTTCTTTGTTAGGCAAAAAATATTGAGAAACGCGACGACGCAAATTAGTCGCCCGACCAATATATAAAATTTCCCGATTAACTCCAATAAATTGGTAAACCCCGGGTTTTAGCGGTAATTTTTTGGCTTGTTCAACTAATTTCATACACCTCAATTATATAATAAAAAACCAACAAAATCCAATTGATTTGACAAATTATTAAAAATCGGCTAAAATATCATTACCTGATCTGATTTTCCGGTTATTGCAGTAGCCGGACGTGGATAATCAGCCAAAAAAATAAATAAGTATTTGAAATATGGCTCATAAGAAAGCTGGTGGTAGTACGCGTTTAGGCCGAGATTCCAATGCGCAACGCTTGGGAATTAAGCTTTATGGCGGACAAATCGCCAAAATCGGCGACATTATCGTGCGCCAAAGAGGAACTCGTTATCGCGCCGGAGACGGTTGCCAAATCGGTAAAGATGATACTTTATTCGCCATTAAGGCAGGTAAAGTCAAATACACCAAGAAAAAAGTTAAAAAATTTACCGGAAAGTTAGAGTTTGCTCAAATCGTTTCTATCCAATAAAAATTCTATAAAAAAACAAGCTGAATCAATGTCGGCTTGTTTTTTATTTGATGATTTTTTAATCTTTTTTACAATAGAAAATTAATCGCCATTAAATTAGTTATGATTAAAATTTTCGTAATTAAAAATCAAATTAACACTAAA
>CAZYUN010000079.1:0-2872 GCA_964650755.1 uncultured Gammaproteobacteria bacterium | reverse complement strand
GGTGGCGTATTAGAAACAGAGGGGTAATCATATTGACCACACATACATGGGTTATACTCGCAATTACGACAAACTGTCATGGCAAGCTCTCCTTAAGTTGAAGTAAAAGAACTTTGGTTATTTTAAATGATAAAAATGCAATTGTCAACAATTGCCTTATCCCTTAAAATAAGCTAAGATAACAACATTATGATTTTTTATATCTATGGCACTGACGCCTATTTATGCCAAGAAAAAATAAAAGAAGTAGAATCCGGCTTCATCCAAAAAAAGGATCGGGGCGGATTAAATGTCATTCGTCTAAATAACGATGATTTATCTTTTGAAAAAATCAAATCAGAATCACTGACCGTCCCCTTTTTGAGTGAAAAAAAATTAATTATCATTACTGATTTAATCGGCAACAACAAAGCGGGAGCTAAAAAAATCAGAGATGATGTTGCTAATTTTTTAGAAACAGAAAAAGAAAAAATCAATAACAATCTTCTTTTTGTTGATGTTTTTGAAACTGAAAAAAAAATCCCTGAAAAAGACAAGTTATTTAATTTATTAAAAAAATCAGAATACTGCTGGTTCTTGACAACCCCAAATAATTCACAATTAAAAAAATGGCTGGTCACTTATTGCTCTAAAAACAAAATAAAAATTGATGATGAGGCGATTACTGAAATTATTACTTTAGTTGGCAATGATTTAATGCGATTAGTTAACGAATTAAACAAAATAAAACACTACGATTCTGAAAAAATATCTCGCGCCACAGTCAAAGAATTAGTAAAAGCCAATTATCAAGATGATATTTTTAAACTGACTGACGCTTTAGCTGACAAAAATAGAAAACTGGCCTTAAATTTATTATCCAGACAACTACTAATGGGCAATGAACCATTAGCGCTTTTAGGAACAATTAACTGGCAATTCAAATCATTATTAAAAATCAAATCCACTTTATTATCAGACCCCAAAATAACCCCCAATAAAATCGCTTCAGAAATCGGTCTTCATCCCTTTGTTGTAACTAAAAACATTAATGCCGTAAAAAAATTCACTCTTGAAGAATTGATTAACATCCAAAATGAACTCTTTGATTTAGAAACTCAACTAAAATCAGGGGCTAAAAATTCCGAACTACTGTTCGATTTGTTTATTACCAAACATTCTAATATATAAAATCTAAATATTGACAAAAAATAAAAAACGGATTATAATTAAAAATCCGTAGAACCTTAAACCGCAATCAACAAGAGGGATCAATAATGTCCGAACAAGAGCCGACAAACAGAAATCAGATTGTTGCCTATTTTCATGATGATAGCGAAATTGATCATATTGTGATCAGCACCCATCCCGAATCCTGTCGCATCGTACTGATTGATAAAAATGGCAACAGGCAACTGCTTTTTGCCGGTCATCAAGCGCCTCAAGCACCCAACATTGATTGCCATTGCCCTCGTTGTCACAAATAATACCGCCCTGAGGCGGTTTTTTATTTAATCAAAATTAAACTGAGCGACGATTAGCCAATTGACCGCAAGCCCCAAAAATATCTCCACCCAAAGATTCTCTAACCGTCACATTAACGCCTCTCCCCTCTAATTCTTTTTTAAAATCCCTAACGTGATTTGACTCTGAAGCCAAAAAATCACCGGTCGGATTATAGGCGATCAAATTAACCATTACTAATTTAGCCGGCAATTTTTTTAATAATTTAGCCAACTGTCTGGCCTGATCACGACTATCATTAACATCTCGCAACAACAAATATTCAAACATTATTTTTCTATTTTTAATCGCTAAATATTTTTTCAAAGACGCAAACAAATCATCCAATGAAACGGCATTATTAATTGGCATCAAAGCGCTTCTTAATTCATTATCAGAAGCATGCAAAGAAATCGCCAAATTAACTTGAAGCGGAAACTCTGATAATTTTTCTATACCCTCAGACAAACCGCAAGTTGAAACTGATAATCCGCGAGCTGAGATATTCAAACCATCGGCATCATTAAGCATCAGCAAAGCACGCGAGACCTCAGGCCAATTCAATAACGGCTCACCCATACCCATAAACACGACATTATCAACTCGTTGTTCTTTTTGTTTTAATTCTCTGGCAAACAACACAACTTGATTAACAATCTCTTCGGCTGTTAAATTTCTTTTAAATCCTAATTTTCCGGTAGCGCAAAAAGCGCAACCCAAAGGACAACCAACCTGACTAGAAACGCAGACAGTATGACGACCATCAGCATTAGTTAACATCACGCTTTCTATTTTTTCACCATCGTCTAAACGAATAATCGCCTTAACGGCCTGCCGAGTTTTAAAAATTTCAGCCGAAATCTCTAAGGGGCAATTTTCAACTAACTTCAGTCGCAAATCCTGAGGCAAATTAGTCGCCTGATTCCAATCATCAATCAATAATTTAAAAATCGCCTGCTTGATTTGTAAACGGCGATAGTTCGGTTCGTTTTCAATTAATTTGTTGATTTTATTTAGATCCATATTGGCAAATCTCCCCGCCCGAAAGCGAGGAGATTAGAAATTATAATGTGATTATTTTACAAAAGAATTCAACTTTTTCATTAAACGAGATTTTTTTCTGGCTGCGGTATTCTTTTTGATAACTTTTTTAGTAGCCGCCTTGTCTAAAACTTTGATTGCTTCTTTAACCTTATCAATAGCTGACTTCTCTTTGGCTTCTAATAACTTTTTAGAATCCTTGATCGCATCTTTGATGGTTTTTTTGATTTTGTAATTACGAATGGCGCGTTTGGCGCTTTTTCTTAATTCCTTAACGGCTGATTTCTTATTAGGCATATTTATTGATTATTTTCGCGTTCTGTGTGAGAGCTTATGTTTATAATATCAT
>CAZYUN010000078.1:0-3012 GCA_964650755.1 uncultured Gammaproteobacteria bacterium | reverse complement strand
AAATAATATTAGGATCTTGACGTAAAAATGATCTTAGGGCCGAGGCAAAAGTGAAGCCAATTTTTGGTTGGACTTGGCATTGATTGATGCCCGGCATTTTATATTCAATCGGATCTTCAACGGTAGAAATATTAACCTCGGGCTTGTTTAGTATTTGTAAGATAGTATAAAGAGTAGTGGTTTTTCCGCTACCGGTTGGGCCGGTGACTAAGATCATGCCGTTGGGTTTGGAGATATTTCTTTTGACAATATCTAAAACTTGGGGCTGGAATCCTAATTGCTCCAGAGTCATTTGTTGTGCTTGATCGGGCAATAAACGCAAAACCGCTTTCTCACCATCAAAAGCGGGAATAATGGAAACACGAAAAGAAACTTGAGAGCCGTCGGTTTTGATTTTGAAACGGCCATCTTGAGGTAGACGATGCTCATCTAACTTAAGATTAGAAAGTATTTTTATTCTGGCGATAATGCCGGCATGAATGCTTTTGGGTAGAGTCATTACTTTGCGCAAAATGCCGTCAATGCGATAACGGATTGCCAATTCTTGATCGCTGGGTTCAATATGAATATCTGAGGCCTTTTCTAAAATAGAGTATTCTAATAAAGTGTCAACCACTCTGACGATCGGTAAATCTTGAGCTAAATTTTTTAGATTTTCTTCTTGAGTATCTTGATTGTTAGATTCATTTTCTCCCAAGATTTCGGCAGTTAATCCCTTATGATATTGCTTGAGTAATTCTTTGATGTTTTCGGGGGAGGTGATATTGACTGCTATCGGCAGGCCGGTTTTTTTGCTTAAAAAATCAAATAACTCAATATTAGAGATATCTAAAGTTACTATTTTCAGTTCTTTGTCGTTTTTATCAAAGGCGACTGTTTGATGGGCTTTGGCGGTTATTTCTGGAATTATTTCTAGAATGTCACGGCGAATCGCTTGATTTTTGATATCAATATATGGCAAGTCATAAAATTTTGCGACTGCTTGATATAGTGTGGCTGGAGAAATTAATTTTTTTTCTAAAATTAATTCTTCTAGATCTTTTCCGGCTTTGCGGGCCTTGTCTTTGTATTCTTTTAATTCTTTTTCGGTTAATAATTTCCCGGAAAGAATTATTTCTTCCAAGTCCTTTGAACTAATCATAATTTTGTCACCTTAATTAATATTATTATAACACAAAAAAGATTAAAATGAAAAATAATAACTAGGATTTATAAAAAAATCTGAAATAAAAAAACGGCACCAAGCATAATTGTACTTAATGTCGTTTTTATTTTTAAAATTAAGAGGTTGTTAATCAATAACGGCGCCACTAATTATTTAGTGGCGCCGAATATTGAATAGAGGTTTTAGGCCTCAATTAGATTTTCAATCATTAGGCCCGATAATTCTTGATATGTTAGAGCAGTTTCTTTAGCGATTTTGTTCCAATCGTATTCTTGTTCTGCTTTTAATTTGGCTTTAGCGACAAACGCTGATAAAATCTCAGGATTGTCGTTAGCAAATTGTAGTTTACGTTTCAAATCTTCAGGTGATTTGTTAACGAATTCCAAGGCAACGCCTTCTACCGCTTCTTGATTTTCTTCAATATTAGAAATCAAAATCGGAACCTCATAAGCCATTGCTTCTAACAGGGCAATAGATAATCCTTCGGCTTCTGACGGTTGAACAAAAAGATAAGCGTTAGAAAATAAAGCAATCAAATCATCTCCGGATCTTTGTCCCGCCCAAATAATATTCGGATTGTTGGCTGACAAAGTTTTAATTTCTTGAACATAATCGTCGGTATTGGAACCGGCTCCAACAATTACTAATTTTTTGTCGGTGTTTAGATTATTGTAGGCCTTAATTAAAGTATGAATGCCTTTGTGTCTAACTAAACGAGAAACTGCCACAAAGTATTGATTGGGTTCAAGTTTTAATTCTTTAAGGGCGTTTAAGTTGGTTGTTTTTTTAATACTGACGCCATTGGGAATATATTTAGCGCCGGCATCAAAACGATAACGAGCATATTTTTCTAAAGTTTTAGAAATCACAATCGTTTGATGCGGAAACTTACAAGCCGAGTATTCTCCCAAGCCAAGAATCAATCTAGCTAAAGCACCCCACTTTTGGTGAAAACGATCAATACAATGAAAGGTTACAACTACTTTGGTCCTCGGTTTTAATAAGCGAGGAATCCAAGCCAACAAAGAGGGACCGACACCATGATAATGAATAATATCATAATCTTGTCTTAGGGCATGTAGAGTAGAAAATAAAGTGTGGGAAATAGCATCAAAGTATTTGGTGTTAATAGAGAAAGTATTAATGATGTTAACCCCGTTGTATTGATATTTTTTTGATTTTTCTCCGGTGTAATGTGGACGAGCATAAACAAAGACATCAAAACCAAGACCCGCCATTTTCTGGGAGAGCTCCTCAACATGTTTTTCAATTCCACCTTGTTTGGTAGGAATGCCTTTTTGGCCAATAAAAGCTATTTTCATAGGTTTTGGTTAATTATTTAGAATATATAATTATATCACACATTAATAATTTTGTCAATAGTCATTTGTTTGTATTTATCCACAATTTTTATTATTTTGTTTAAATTTAGATATTTTATATTTTTTATCAACTGTGGATAACTTTAATAAAAAATATAAAACATTCAGATTATTGTTAATTTTAAGAAAAAAAGAGGGCGGCCGCTTCCGTGAAGGAAGATGCCGCCCCGAAGGTGCGAGGGAGGAAATAGTCAGGGGATGACTACGGGACAGTGACCTGGAAGGCCCAGTTCCCTTTGCCATCGTTGACCAGAGGCATGGCCACCCCATTAAAGATGGCGGTGACGTTCTCGGTGGGAACGTATCCGCCACTTGTGGGGTTGGTCACCACCGAAAACCGGAGAATCCGGCTGGCGGTGTAGCGGAACTTGGTGATCAGTCCGCTGGCCTGGCCAAGGGAGTTGACCGCGAAGGTTTCTCTCTCGGTCCACGGTGCTCCGCCGGCGTTGTGATACAGCTCAAGGC
>CAZYUN010000077.1:0-3266 GCA_964650755.1 uncultured Gammaproteobacteria bacterium | reverse complement strand
TTATAGCTGTGGGTACGACAGTGGTTAGAACTTTAGAAAGTTTTACGGATGACGTGTGTGTTTTAAATTTTGGCACAAAAGAAACTGATATTTTTATTTATCCGGGTTATCGTTTTCGTTTTGTTGATGCCTTAATAACCAATTTTCATCTTCCTAAATCAACGCTATTAATGTTGGTCTCGGCTTTTGCCGGAAATTATAAATCCAACACTCAAAAAAGCAAAACAAAAATAACCCCGAATCAAACTTTGGCTGGCAAAAAAATGATTGACGCAAGTTATCAAGAGGCCATTAAGAAAAAGTATCGTTTTTTTAGTTTTGGTGATGGTATGTTGATTGACTAATAATTAATTCGGTGATTTTTTTGTGATTTGACAATGTTTAGTTTTTGGGTTAAGATGATTTAATTCTTAATTTTTTCATGGCTCTAATTGAAACTCAACAAATTTTCGAGCTTGTCAGAAAAAGCAATCAAATACTGATAGTATTTAAAACTGATTGGAACGGCGATGCGGTCGCCGGCGCTTTGGCGCTCCAAGAGTTTCTGAAAAAGATCGGCAAAAAAGTTGATTTGGCTTGTCAGAATTTTAAGCCATCAAATAATTTTTCTTTTTTGCCTCTATCTTTGATTAATTCTGATTTAGGCAATCTTCAGCGTTTTATGATTTCGGTTGATTTAGCAAAAACCGGTTTGGGCGAATTTAAATATGATGAAACCGCTAATCGTCTTAATTTTTATATTACCCCTCAAATGGGTCAGCTGACAGCTAATGATATTTCTACGGCGGTTTCGGGTTTTCGTTATGATTTGATTTTTTTAGTTAATACTTTTGATTTGGAGTCGTTGGGTGATTTGTATTTTAAACACTCTGACTTTTTTTATTCCTTACCAAAAATTAATATTGACCACAATCCTCAAAACGAACATTATGGCAATATTAATTTGGTTGATGTTTCTCGTTCCTCTGTTTGTGAGGTTATTTTTGAAATGATTAAAAAATATGACTCAAAATTAATTGATGGGATTTTAGCTACTTATTTGTTGACCGGAATTATTTCGGCTACTAAAAATTTTAAAACACCGGAAGTAACTCCTTTGACTTTAAATTCAGCCGGAGAATTGATTGATTACGGGGCGCGTCGCGATCAAATCGTTCAAAATTTGTATCAGAGTCGTTTTTTGTCAACTTTAAAATTATGGGGTCGAGTTTTGGCAAGATTAAATAATGATTTAAATGACAAAATTGTCTGGTCATCTTTGTCGGCAGTTGATTTTTTAGAAACGGCGACAACACCCGAGGAACTTCCCGATGTGGTTGATGAATTGATTGTGTCTATGCCAAAAACTGAGGTTATAGTTTTATTGTTTGAGGGATTGGGTGATAATAACAAAACAATCAACGCCTTGATTTATACTTTTAATAATCGTGATGCGCTATTTTTGGCGAGAAATTTTGAAGTTAAGGGCAGTAAAGATTTGGCTAGAATAACTTTGCGTGACTGTTCGTTGGCTGAGGCAGAAAGGCGAGTAATTGCTGAAATAAAAAGTCAGTTATTATAGTTTTGGTGGTATTTTCATAAAAGGCCGTAATTTTGCGGTTTTTTTATTTTTTTGTGGTTGGTATTGACTTTTTTGTAAAAATGTGCTACTATTAATAATTCGCTGGAACCTTAACACCATAAACACAAAAAAAGGAATATAGCCATGTCAAAGGCAAGGGACCGAATCCGGACTGAAGAAGATAAATTAAATTCTATTGTTGGTGCTTTTTTGGGGTTGATCATTGGTGATGCTCTGGGGATGCCTTATGAGGGCAAGAGCCCAAAAGAGATTATGTTTTCTACGATGCGTCAAGGAGTTAGTGGCTTTGTGGCGCGTCAGCCGTATTACAATTATGAGACCCATAGGCAGATTGCCGGCAAGCCACCCGCCAGTCACACCGACGATTGGCAATTGAATCGAGCCGTGACTCGTTCATTGGTTGCTTGCGGTGGTTTCAGTTTGAGTCATTGCGTGAATTGTCATGTTCAAGAATTATTGAAAGATGCTGGCAATTTTGGCGCTTCAACCAGAAGCAATCTTGATTATTATCGTTTGCGTTTTGAAGAGAGAGAGCCGTTTATTTTTCGAGCGATTGAGGAATTGAGCGGAGTTGGCTTGAGTAATGGAGTGGCGGTTAAGGTGATGCCTCTGGCGTTGTTCTATAACCGTGACCCTGAAAAACTCTATGATATTGTTGTGAAGTTGTCGGCTGTTACTCACCGTAGTCGTGAAGCGATGCTTTCGGCTCATGTGATGGCCACGCTAATGATTTTGCTTTATTATTATCCGATAGGAGTGGATTCGCCGATTAATGATCATCAGAGATTAGATTTGTTGGATTATTTGATTGAGAATCTCTATATTCGTGAAGGAAAAGATAGTGAGCCCAGTCGTTTGATGCGGGGATTATTGATTGTTCGTGATTTGATTGATTGGGGCGTGTTGAGTGGCTTGTCTGAAACGCTGAAGGAGAAATCGCTGAGTAACGAAGAGAGAGCCCTCCTCATTCGCCAGTGCATGGTTGATGGTGGTGGCGATCTCTCGCACCATATTGGCGCGGATTGCGCCTGCTACCACTCAGTGCCCTTTGTGATCGCGATGTTTTTGCTCAATCCCTCGCAGTTTAAACAGGGCTTGATTGATGTGGTTAATTGCGGTGATGATACCGACACTAACGCAGCTATGCTGGGTGCTTTGTTGGGAATTAACTTGGGAGCCAAGAAGATTCCTGAGGAGCTTTCCGGCGCCAGCTTGGACTTTCGTGATGCTGGAAAACTCGGCGTTGAGTTGTTTGGTCTCATGAAACAATTGGACATTCTCTAAAATAATGCGCACTCCTGTTGGGGTGTGCTTTTTTATTTAAAAAAACCGATTAATCAATCGGTTTTTTCTGTTAGTATTAAAAAATCTTAATTATTTTTTTGTGGCTGATTTTAAATCGGAAAACGCTTGGTTATTTTTTGTGTTTCTTTTTGGAGTTTTTTTAATATTAGTGGTTGGTCGTAATTTTTAATAGCACTAAGTATTAATTTAGCTATTTGTTTCATTTCTGTTGCTTTCATACCGCGAGTTGAAAGTGCTGGAGTACCCAAGCGCAAACCAGAAGGTGTGAGTGGTGATGCTGGATCAAAAGGAATCATATTAGCGTTAGTGTAGATGCCGGCCATTTCTAAAGCGATTGATGCTTGTTTGCCGTTGATTTTTTGCGGTCTTAGATCAAGTA
>CAZYUN010000076.1:382-3724 GCA_964650755.1 uncultured Gammaproteobacteria bacterium | reverse complement strand
ATTTTTTTACAAACAAAAAACCTCAGCCGAAACCGAGGTTTTATTTTTTATAAACTTATCTTACTCCAACAACTTGTCTCACCCGCTCCATTTTACGCTCAGCTAATTTGCGCGCTCGCTTAGCGCCATCCGCCAAAACTTTATTCAAATGCTTTTCGTTCTTAATCAACTTAAAATATTTTTCACGCATCGGAGCTAAACAAGCCATCATATTGGCAAACAAAATATCTTTTGACTCTTTGTAGCCAATTCCACCATTTTCATATCTAGAACGCAACTCACCAAGCATCGCTTGAGAAAATAATTTATGATAGGCAAAAACATTACACTCATCAGGATTTTTTTTGTCGTTAACGCCTTTAGAATCAGTTTTAATTCCCATCACCTTTTTTTTAATTGACTCTTCCGGCTCAAACAACTCAATCACATTCCCCTTGCTCTTACTCATTTTTTCGCCGTCAATCCCCTGCAAACTTTCACCCTCCCAAATCAAAGCTTTCGGCAATTTAAAAATTTCGGCGCCATAAATATGATTGAACTTGCGTGCCAAATCACAAGCGATTTCTACATGTTGTTGCTGATCTTTACCAACCGGCACTACGTCAGCATCATAAATCAAAATATCCGCACCCATCAATACCGGATAACAAAACAAACCCATATTGATTTCTCTTTTTTTAGCCACAGCATCTTTGTAGGCATGGGCGCTTTGTAAATATGAGGGTGTAATCAATGAATTAAAAATCCAATTAAGCTCCGTCACCTCTGGCACATCCGATTGACGAAACAAGACGGTTTTTTTCGGATCCAAACCAATCGCCAAATAAGCAGCAGTCAATTCTAAGGTGTATTTTTTAATAGCTGAAGGATCATCTGTCATTTGATTAAGTGCGTGATAATCAGCAATAAAATTATAATTCTGATATTCATCTTGCAAATCAACAAACTGCTTCATCGCGCCGAAATAATTACCGATATGGACTCGAGCAGTTGGTTTAATGCCTGATAATAAAATTGGTTTCATATTTAATAATAGGATTTATTTTCTAGCCAAAAGAGCAAAAGGTAATAAATAATTTTGTATATCTTGTAATGTCATTTGATAATAATCAGAACCAACATAAATACAAGCCAAAACCTCACGCAACCTAACTATTTCTTTAATTTTATTAATATTATTTTTATCAGATAAAGTAAAATCCAATAATTCCAACGCTCTTTCCAACGCTCCTTGAGTGCCTTCAGTATCGCCTTTTTGTTGTCTATTTATGGCTCTAACAATTTCACTGCCAATATTGCCTAATTGCCAAGACAGAGTTTTTTGGTGCCACCTTTCTTCACTCATATTATTTTAGATCTTACTAATTCTTTTATTTTGTTTCTAATTTCAATACTAGCTATTTCTTGATTACGATTATTTTGTTTGGGTTTAATATTAATAAAAGAAACATATTCTAAAAAATCATCACCCCCATTATTAGGATAAATATTAAAACCCCACAAATCGATTTGAAAAGATCCATTTTCCAAAAGTAATTGTTCTGCATCGGCGTGCATTTCCCCGCCAATAGCCAAAAAACCCTGACCAATATCAGCCACAGCTTTGACCATTTCGCCATAACTTTCTTCAGCTAATCTCTTAACTTCGCTTAAAGTAATTTTATCTTTAACTATTTGAATTTCCATATTCATTTTAAATAATGATTTTATCTTAACAAAAATAAGCTAAAATGGCAATTTATTTTAAAAATTACCAACCACTTAATTTCACTTTTATATTCGGATATTTAGCGGTAAAATCATTTATTTCTGAGTTCGGGACATTATTAGTCACATAAATATATCTACTGCAAACAAAGTTTTTCGGTATTTTTAAATTTTTTAATGACGTAATGGATTTTAAATAAACATACCCTATATTTGACGGCAAAATTAAATCATCAACCGATATTAAAGATTCCAAATGTAATGAAGCGGTTGTATCATTAGGAAAATCCGGCAATTTTACGCCCTTAATTGAAGTAACTGAATCTAAGTTAAGCGAACCTTCCATATACTTAGGCAAAGTTACCCCTTCAAGCGACTTAAGTTGGCGCAAATCACAAGCGCCATAAATTGTTTCAGGTAAAACCAATCTTTTAACCCCCTCTAAACCCTTTAAAGAAACATCGCCTTTTACTTCTTTTGGCAAAATAGCATTTTCAATAAATTTAACCCTATCCATGCGCATATATCCATTAAGATAATCCGGAAAATTAAAATCATCTATTGTTGTTAAATGATTCAATTTGTCTAAATCTCCCCAGCAATAAACAAAATGTTGCTCAGGATGAAAACGCAAATCATTTTTACCAATAGCTATTTCTTCAACTGAACAATTATAAGCATAAGCTAAATCTTTTCTAGATTGGTTTGCCGAATCCTTACTTAAACGACCATCTATAATCGGATAGAGTTGGTGAAATTTTTTATAATTGTAATATAAAAACTTAATTTCATAAGGTTTCAAGTCGGGAATGGGCGGAATGTATTCTTTGTAATTAATGCTTTTTTCCCAATCTGTTTGGGGTTCTGTATTTGGTTTAAAACAACGATAATAAAAATACTTTATTTTTTCCCATTCTCCTAATTTCAAAAAATCCTCTTCAGTAAGCGGTGCCCTATATCCAATTTCTTTTTTGAATTCTTCTAACTGCTTTCTCGCCTCTTCTTTAGCATCATAGAGATTATCAAAAATAGCTTTAGATGCTTTGGTGATGTCTTTGTAATAAGGTGAAGACATGAATGGTTCGTCCCACTTAACATCTGGTAAGAACGGAACTTGAGACAAAAGATCATCAAAAATTGTTTGAAGTTTTTGATGTTGTTTTTGATATGCTTTTAATTTGGAGACGGCTTGAGGGCAGTTGAGGGGCATATGATAATTGGGGTTAAAAATATTTTTATAATTATTAGGTTACTATTAATTTGGGACTAAGAAAAATTAAAGTTTTAAGGATTTAAAATTTTAAGCATTACTTGCGCGCACGAAAACAAAAGTATCTTTAATGCTAAACTTAGAATTATGTTCTATGGCACAAAGAAGATTATCAATAATACCAAAAAGATATGCCGTATAAATATACCCAATTGGCTTCATTCCAATATAATAATCACCGTTGCCTGATTTTTGTAAACCCCATTGTGGTCCAACTTCAGCAGAACAAAGCTCTAAACCAACTTCTTGCGCGCGATCAAGTATATTTTTAAATAAAATTGAATTAGAAAAACCCAAAGATTCCGCAGACAAAACAACCAAGCGCTCATTAATTTCTTGATGATCACCAACATCAAAGTTTGAAG
>CAZYUN010000076.1:0-365 GCA_964650755.1 uncultured Gammaproteobacteria bacterium | reverse complement strand
TTAGCGGCAGCACCACGATTAATAGCTTCTAAAGCATCAACAAAATCAGATCCATACCTAAGTCCGGTACCCAATTTAATTTTTTTTTGTCTTATTCTGTCTTCAGGAAATTGAGTATAAATGTGTTCTACATTTTGAGGTAAAACTTTAAAAAAATTAGGGAATAACTCTCCTATATATGCTTTGATTTCTGTCTTATCTTTGATGGCTCGCTGAAGTTCTTGTTGATTATGAACAACTTGATTTGGAGTGCAATCAAAGATTCTTAAGATATCAGCATTTTTGTCGCGATGAGTGATGATTTTTTGGAGGTCGATATCTTTATAGTTATCATACAAAAACTCTAACTCATATTTTCTTAAATC
>CAZYUN010000075.1:0-3822 GCA_964650755.1 uncultured Gammaproteobacteria bacterium | reverse complement strand
TCAAGAATGGATGGAATTCAAGCTGCTATTTTAAATGTTAAATTGTCATATTTGGATAATTGGATTGAAAAGAGGCGCTTGATTGCGACTAAATATAATAAATTACTGAATAAAAAAATTAAAATCCCATTTGAAAAAAATACCAATAAACATGCGTATCATTTGTATGTTATTTCTGTTGATGATAGAGATGGATTATTGGAGTATCTGAAAACAAAAGGAATTGAGGCAGGAATACATTATCCAATACCTCTACACTTGCAACCGGCATATAAATATTTGAATTTTGAATCTTTACCGATAACTGAGATGGTGTCAAATAACATCTTGTCATTACCTATTTTTCCGGAATTAACTGATGAGGAAATATGTTATATAACTGATTGTATTAATAATTTTATTGATTGATTTTATTTATGGGTGAAAAAATTAAAATTTTAAAAGCTAGTCCATTTTATCTAAAATACTTAGAAAAATTTTATAATTCTGACAAAACATTAAAGGATGTTGATTATAATGATCAGTATAATGTGTTAATGTCTGGTGGTTTTGGATGGGCCGATTCTTGGAAATATAATTTAGAAAAAACGGGTTTTTATGAGGTTTTTGAGGTTATTAGTAATGCTGAATATTTACAAAAAAAATGGGCACAGGAAAATAATATTAATTATTCTGAACAAAAATGGCTTTTAGATATTTTAGAAGCTCAAATTAAAAAATTTAAACCAGATATTTTTTTTGCCCATGATTTTTTCGGAATTGATAGCGATTTTAGAAAATTTATTAAAAATAAATATCCTAATATTAAATTAATTATTGGCTGGGACGGTGTTGCTAAAAATAGCGCTCAGGATTTCGTTGGTTGTGATTTAATGATGTCTTGTAGCGAAGATGTCGTTTCTTATTATCAGAAAACTGGTTTTCAAACTTATTTTTTGCCTTTTGGCTTTGAATCTTCTTATTTGAATAAAATTCAACTTAGAAATCCTCTGTATGATATATCTTTTGTTGGCTCTTTAGTTATTAAAAAAAATAAACACAATAAACGTTTAAATTTTTTATCTGAGATGGATAAGCGGTTTAATATTGATCTTTGGCTTTCTGCCTTGCCTCAAAATCCCTATTTTTCTAGAACGTATTTAGATTTGTTAACTTCCTTAAGATTTGCTGATTTACATTCATTAATGAAACTATCTAAAAAAAATAGGGGAGAGCTTTTTGGTCTTGATATGTTGCAAGTTCTTGCTGATTCTAAAATTTCTTTAAATGCGCATGTTGATGCTTCAAACAAGAAAGCCGGAAATGTTAGATTGTTTGAATCTACCGGAGTCGGTAGCTGTTTGGTTACTGATTGGAAGTCTAATTTAAGTGATTTTTTTGAATTGGATAGGGAGGTTGTGGTCTATAAAAGTTTGCCCGAGGCTATAGATAAGATAAAATTTCTTTTAAATAACGATCTGGAGAGAGAAAAAATTGCTCAAGCTGGGAAACAAAGAACCATGAATGATCATTTAATGTCAAAAAGGTTAAATGATTTTTCGGATTTTATAATTTCAAAATATTTTTATTAATTTTTTATGATGTATATTGATTTTTTTAATAACTTATCACAATCTCAAAAAGATAGGCTTAAAAATAATTTTATTATTAAAGCATTGAGATTTTATCTTTGGAAAAAACAACTTTTAAAAATTTCTGCCAATAACAATAATAAATGTTTATTGAGGGAATATAAGAATCTTTTTTCTCAAATTAAATCCATTGATAGAAATGTGGCTAAAAATGTTTCTTTTTTGGGTTATGATTTGCAAATTATTGACGGGCCGTCTTTTGTTTGGCAATACAAAGAAATATTTTTAGATGAGTGTTATAAATTCTTATCTTCAAAAAAAACATCTGAAAAACCCATTATTTATGATTGTGGATCTAATATTGGGATGAGCATTCTTTATTTTAAAAAATTATATCCCCATTCAAAAATTATAGCTTTTGAGGCAGATCCAAATATTCAAGAAATTTTAAAAAGCAACTTAATTAATAATAACATCAATGATGTTGAAGTTGTTTCTGGGGCGGTATGGATTAATAGCGATGGAGTTAATTTTTCTGCTGATGGAGCTGATGGTGGCTTGATTGCGATTGATAATAATTTGCCAAAAATTAAATCAATTAGGTTGCGTGATTATTTAGAAAGAGAAGAGTCGGTTGATATGTTAAAAATTGATATCGAGGGCGCCGAAGCTGAAGTTTTATTTGATTGCTCTGGTCAGTTACAAAAAATTGAAAATTTGTTTATTGAATATCATGCTTTTAGAAACCAAAAACAAACATTGGGAAATATTTTGTCCATTTTGACTGAAAATGGGTTTAGGTATTTTATTAAACCAGTTACTGAACGTGATCAACCGTTTATTAATAAAGGAGATAATCTAACTATGGATTTACAAGTTAATATTTTTGCTACAAAAATAAATAATCTATGAATTTATTGCAAATCAATACAACTGATAAACGTGGTGGAGCGGCACAGATTGCTTGGGATTTAAAAGAAGAGTTAATTAAAAGAGGATCGATTAGCTCAATGTTTGTAGCTGATAAATTGACTAACGATAATAATGTTATTTCAATTAAAAGAAGTGATACTAGAAAAGCTTTAAGTATTATTTTTTCTTGTGATTTTTATAATTCTAAATCTATTTTAAAAACTCAAGAATTTAAAGATAGTGACGTTGTTCATTGTCATAATTTACATGGGCGTTATTTTAATCTTAATGATTTAATTGCTATTTGTGTTAAAAAACCAATTGTTTGGACTTTGCATGATGAATGGGCAATTACACCTCATAGTGTTTATACTTTGCAGAATGAAAAAATGATTGATGGATTCTTTCAATGTGATGACAAGAACATGCCTGAAAGATTTTTATTTAATTTAGAGAAAAAGCAGCGAGCTATTAAAAGAAATATTTACAATTCTTGTAATTTAAATGTAGTTACACCTTGTTTATGGCTGAAGAAACGTGTGGAACGAAGTTTTTTGGGAAATAAGAATGTTCGAGTGATATATAATGGTATTAATACAGAAAATTTTTGTATTTTGGATAAAATGGCGGCACGAGCTTCCTTGGGATTGCCACTTGATAAAAAAATAGTTCTTATTTTATCTGATGGTGGTAAGGATGCTCCACGTTGGAAGGGTTGGGAATATGCACGTAAAGTAATCGATTATTTTAAGAAAGATCCTTTATTATTATTTGTGTGTGTTGGTAATAAAGAGATTTATTCCAATGAATCTAATTTGAAATATTTTGGATTAATTAAACATGAAGAATTATCAAAATATTATTCGGCTTCTGATATTTATTTGCACACCTCATTAGCAGATAATTTTCCTCTAGTAATATTGGAAGCTATGGCTTGTGGCTTGCCAATAGTGAGTTTCGATGTCGGTGGTGTAAAAGAGGTTGCAGAGCATCTTATTAACGGCTATATTGCTGAGTATAAAAATGAATTCGAGTTAATTAAAGGAATAAATTATATTAAAGACATGAATTCTAACAAAATTAGTATAATATCTTATGTTTCTAGTAAAAAAGTGAGAGACGAATTTAATCTTTCGAAAATGATTGATCAATATGAAAAATTGTATCAAGAGTTATCACGTAATAATAAATAGAACTACTTATGAGATTTTTAGATAAACATTTCTATAATCCAAGATTTTATTCAATTTTTATCAATCCTTATTTTATTAGTCGTTATGCAATTTTAAAACAAATAAGGAATTTTGGAAAAAAAATAGGAAATAGTAAGAGAATTTTG
>CAZYUN010000074.1:0-3862 GCA_964650755.1 uncultured Gammaproteobacteria bacterium | reverse complement strand
ATATCGTTTGATTGATTTGTGGTCTTGGTTGGTGATTGTCGGCACTCCTCTTTTTAGGTTTTTATTTAAATACGTGTTTTTGTTTTTTTATGATAAGTATTTAATTTTTAAAAAACGACTTAATAACGCCTCAACACAAAAATCAGACAAGATATTATTTTTTTTCACCAATCGTTATTTACTTCATGTTTTGTTATTGTTATTGGGGTTATCGGTAGTTACCTCTAATATTATGGCTCAAGAAAGTCGAGATAATTATGGTCAAAGCGCTTTGATTTATCGTTTGGCGGGAATTGGTGATTTAGAAATTATTGAAGATGTTAATGTTTTAAATGATGATATAAAAAATTATAATTATCAAGATACCTCGGTTTATATTGAGGGTAGTTCTTTCGTGCAAGATGATGGTATGGATCAAGACGATGTTTTTACTGATCAAGATGTTGTGGTTGGTGATTTGGCAATTATTAAGCCGGATATTATTTCTACTGGTGAAGCAAAATCAACCATCGGAAGAGTTTCTGAATATATCGTACAGGATGGCGATACTATTTCTAAAATCGCTAGAAAATATGGAGTTTCGGTTGAAACTATTTTGTGGGCTAATAACTTATCCTTTTCTTCTTATGTTAAGCCGGGACAAAAATTATTAATACCCTCAATGTCGGGCGTTGTCTATAAGGTTGCCAAGGGCGATACTTTATCAAAAATTTCTTTAAAGTATGGTATTGCTGAAAATAAAATTATTGAAGCTAATAATTTAGCTGATGATATGCTCACTGTTGGTAATATTTTGTTAATTCCTGGTGCTCGCATTATTGAAACCGCTAAACCTAAGGCGGTTGCCACTTCTAAAACTAAAACTCCAAGCAAAACAAATTATCAAAATGATCAGCCGGTGGTTAGTTCAGGTAAAATGTTTTGGCCATCGTCTTGTCAGAGAATCTCTCAATACTATAAAGGATGGATTCATACCGGTGTTGATATTGCTTGTCCTTGGGGCAGCGCTTTGCGAGCAGCTGAGGCGGGACGAGTGTCTCGTGTTCAATATGGAAAAACCGGTTATGGTTATAATGTTATTATCGATCATGGTGGTGGCGTTCAAACTCTCTATGCTCATATGAGTGCGATTGATGTTTCAGTTGGTGATTATGTCGCTAGGGGTCAAATCATTGGAGCCGAGGGCTCAACCGGCAGATCAACGGGTCCTCACGTTCACTTTGAGGTTCGTATTAATGGGTCTTATGTTAATCCTTTAAACTATATTAGATAAAAAATCCTCTTCATTATGATGAGGATTTTTTAATTTAGTCGGTTGGTGGGCGATATTGAATGGCTTCAGCTAAATGTTCTAGAGAGATGTTTTGGGAATCATCAAGATCGGCAATTGTTCTGGCTAATTTTAATATTCTAAAATATACTCGAGGCGAAAGTCGTAGTGAAGTAGTGGCTGATTGGATTAGATTTTTTGATTCGGTATCTAATTGGCAATATTGCTCTGTTAGTGCTGAAGACATTTCGGAATTGGAAAAAATATTTTTACCAGCAAATCTTTTTGTTTGGATGTCACGCGCTCCTTGAACTCTTTGGCGAATAGTTTCTGAGTTGTCTGTAATTTTTGTGTTTGACAACTCTTCAAATGGCAAGCGCGGTACTGATAGGTGAATATCAATTCTGTCCAATAATGGCCCCGAGGCCTTTTTTTGATAACGAATTATTTCTGAGGCGGTGCAAGAACATTTTTTTTCGGGGTCATTGAGAAATCCACAAGGACAAGGATTCATCGCTGCGGTTAATAAAAATTTAGCCGGAAACTTTAATGTGCCCGAAGCTCGAGAAATAGAAATCGTCCCATCTTCAAGTGGTTGTCTTAGATTTTCTAAAACGGTTTTAGGAAATTCTAAAAATTCATCTAAAAATAAAACACCTCTGTGAGCTAAAGATATTTCTCCCGGCTTGGGCCAGGTTCCACCACCGACTAAAGAAATTCCAGAAGCGGTGTGGTGCGGTGAACGAAAGGGGCGAGTGGTGATAATTGGTTGATTTTCGGCTAATAATCCCGCCGCCGAATAAATTTTTGTAACCTCTAATGATTCAGTTAAAGTCATTAGTGGCAGAATTGATGGCAAAGCTTTGGCTAACATTGTTTTTCCTGATCCTGGTGGCCCCGACATTAATAAATTATGATTGCCGGAAGCGGATATTTCTAAAGCCCTTTTGGCTTGTTGTTGGCCTCTGATATTTTGAAAATCATATAATGATGTTGGTGGTATTTTTAACAAATCATCAAAATCTTCAGAGTTGGTTATGGGTTCAATTTCTGTTTGGCTATTTAAAAAATTAGCCAATTGTTTTAGATTTTTTAGGGGATAGATTTCTAAGCCATCAATGAGGGCTGCTTCTTTGGCGTTAATGGCCGGTAAAAAAATTTTTTTTAAAGAAAGTTTTTGACACATTAAAGCAATTGACAAAACGCCCGCTACCGGACGCAATTCTCCACTTAAACTTAACTCCCCTATAAAAACAGCTTGATTGATAAGGTTTTCATTTTTTATTTGTTTTGATTGTAATAAGCAGGCGATTGCTATTGGCAAGTCATAATATGAACCGCCTTTTTTTAGGTCGGCGGGAGCTAAATTAATAATCACATTACCGCGAGGAAATTCTAGATCAGAATTTTTTATAGCGCTACGGACTCGGCTTTTACTTTCATCCACTGCTTTGTCAGCCAATCCAACAATAAAAAAACCTGGTTGGCTGTGTGGTGAGTTGTCGGCCTCAACTGTAATTAATTCGGCATCTAAGCCAATGACCGCTGTTGAAAGAACTTTAACTGACATAAATTAAATAAAATTAAAAATCCGAACCTTAATGATTGGGATTAATTTTTATTATAACATAAAAAACCTTTTTGGTCGAAAAAAAGCTTTTTAAAGTAATATTTTTAGTTGTTTTTCAGTAGCTTCTTGACTTTTTGTAGCAAATAAGTTATGATTTGAAAGTAAATAATTTAGAAATTTAAGACATTTATGGCAGTAGAAAACATCAAAAAAGAGTGGCAAGAAAAGGTTTTTCCTCGGCTTAATCCGGGTATGACCGTTAAAGTCCATCAAATAATCAAAGAAAAAAATACCAAAGGCGAAGAAAAACAAAGAATTCAGATTTTTGAAGGTATTATTTTGGCTCGACGTGGTGGTAGTGGAAAAAGCGCTACTATTACTGTTCGGAAGGTTGCTTCCGGTGGTGTTGGAGTAGAGAGAATTTTTCCAATTTGGTCTCCGGCAATTGAAAAAATTCAATTAGTCAAAGAGGCAAAAGTTAACAAGGCAAAATTGGGTTATTTGAGAACTTATAACAAGAAGTTAAAAGAAACTTTAATTAAAGAAAAATAATTTAGTCAGTTCTTGAATTGGCGCCGTCCGCATTTTTGCGGACGGTTCTTGCCTAAAAGATGGACTTTAAGCTGACGTGGCGGAATTGGTATACGCGCATGCTTGAGGTGCATGTGCCTTCGGGCTTGGGAGTTCGAGTCTCCCCGTCAGCATTTTAATTTTTATTGGCGGGGTGGGGGAGTAAAATTAAATTAAGCACGCCTAGCTCAGTTGGTTAGAGCACCTCGTTTACACTAGGGGGGTCAAAGTTTTTGCGAAAAACTTTGACAGGATGGAAATGAGCCAAACACAAAAGTGTGAAGGCGAATGTCGATAAATATGAAATATTTAGCGCCATCCCAGTCCAGGGGCTTGCCCCTGACCCATGATCGTCGTATAATTAAAATTAAATTAAGCACGCCTAGCTCAGTTGGTTAGAGCACCTCGTTTACACCGAGGGGGTCAGGGGTTCGAATCCCTTGGCGTGCACA
>CAZYUN010000073.1:0-4009 GCA_964650755.1 uncultured Gammaproteobacteria bacterium | reverse complement strand
AACGGCTCAGTATGAGAAGAGCGCAAATTAAAAAACCACTCACCGCCTTTGTCGCTAACCGATAAGCCGTCAAGCTCATCAATGTTTGCTCCGACAAAATTATTTTTCAAAATCTTTGTGATATTTGAGAAATGGGTGGTAGCAAAATTGATTTCACCGGAGACCGCATATTGTTTTTGAAATTTAGAAACGGCTGTCGCTAAAGATATTTTTTTCTCACCCAAATACTGAGCAACCAACAAAATCGGTAAAATCGCCTCACCATAAACAAAAGATTTTTTTTGACCGGCTAAGCGAAAATTAAACATAAAATGGCCGGAATTCTCGCAACCAAACATTAAGTTTTTTTGTTTCATGGTTTTAATGAAATTGGCATAACCACTGCGATGTCGCAAAACCTTTCCGCCACCAAACTTAATTACCTCGCTTAATGCCAATCCTAAACGGGCGTCAATTGCTATTTGTAGGGTTCCATAGCGTTTTAACATGATTTCAGACAACAAACAATTAATATAATAGGGCTCTATTAACTTGCCTCTCTCATCAAAAAAAATCGCTCGATCACCATCGCCATCAAACATCACTCCCCAATCGGCGCGATTTTTGATAATTTGCCGTTTGATTGTTTTTTGATTTTCTGGCAATAACGGATTAGGCCCATGATCGGGATATTTATCCGGTTGTCCAAAATTAACATTGACGCATTTTAGTGGCAAATCAGACATGACGGTTTCAGCTAATCTTGAACCGGAACCATTAGAAGCGTCAATAATTATTTTCATTCCGGACATTTTTTTAACATCAACAAAAGAGTGAATGAATTTTTTGTAATCCTCAGCCACCGAAACGAATTTTATTTTAGCCCGATGATCAGGCAAGGTTAGTAAGGCACCGCTTTTTTGCAGGCGTAATAATTCTTTATTAGCAATAGTTTTGATTTTTTTTAATCCGGTATTGAGACCAAAAACAACCCCATCACGACCGCAAAATTTAAAACCGGTCTCACCTTTTGGCGAATGAGAAGCGGTCACAATACAGCCGGCATCATAATTATCATAACCAACAGCAAAAAAAAGTTCGGGAGTTGAACAAACTCCCAAATCAAAAACTTTGGCACCGGCGGAAATCAAACCCGAAACCAAAGACCAAAAAACCGCTTCGGATTCTTGACGAGCGTCACGGCCAATAACTATTTTTTTTATTTTATTAACCTTAACAAAAGCCAAGCCCAAAACATAAGCCGACTCTAAAGTTATTTCTTGAGGATATTTGCCACGAATATCATACTCCTTAAAAATATTGTCTGCGATAGTCATGATAATTTAATTATTTTTTAAGAGCTAAAAAGCCCATTTTTATTAAGTTTTTTAATATTTAGATATTTAGATAAATATCTAATAATCATATTTTATCATTTTTTAGCTACTTTTTGCAATTTTTTTTAACCGCCACAGATACTAGATTATAACCGCCTAAAATACTGACCGGCTGATTATTATCATAAGTTTCATAATATTGCTTGAACTGAGAAAATCCCGATTTTTTTAACAGGCGCCTCATCTCTCCTTTTTTGAAAGAATGAACGTAGCGCAGGTCATCGGTCCCGAGCGGTTTCCAAGCAATAAAGGCATCATTTAAATTCCAAACCCCGCGCCTGATTTTATATGGCAAATCAAATAAACACTTATAATACTTTTTAGCGGTTTTTAGATTCCAAAGATTCCAATTACGCATCATCAATTGACCGCCATCACTGAGCATATTAAAAATATTTTGTAATACTTTTAAACGCAATTCACGACTCGGCAAATGATGCAAAACAGCAATCATCAAAACTAAATCAAACTTTTTATTTAGTTTGGAAAAATCAAGTGCGTCACCCACCTCAAATTTGATATTTGATTCTCCAGCAAAACGCTCTTGGCAAATCTTAATGAACTCTTCACTATTATCAACACCCAAATACTCAATATTGCGTCCACGAAACAGCTCAGCAAAACGGCCGTTGCCACAACCTAAATCCAAAACGCTCATGCCGTCTTTTAACTCTTCTTTTAACTCAAAAGGCGGTTGCCACCATTTGCCACGAGTATCAGAAAACTGTGGTGCAATTGCATTATATATCTTCTTGGTTTGCTCTAATATTTTTTGATTTTTTTGGCTATTCATATCAGATTTACTTTAGCATTTTTAAAGATTTTTGACAAAAGAAAAACCGCGCCAGTCGAGCCAGCGCGGAGAAATGCGAGGAAGAAAGAACTAGGAGTCGAGGATGGTTCTATGTGCTCGAATCCTGAGATTTTTCGACTGGCACACCAGCGAACCATCCAGCTTCGAGAATATGATCATCCCTAACAAAAACTTTGCGTTCTCCTTTAAATTCGTCAAATTGAACGAAACACCATTTTCCCTTATCATCCTTCCAGTGAGTGGAATTAGCACCATATTTGGCGACAAAATCAGGATCGGCTTCGTTAACTGCAGCCAAAGAATATGGGTCTGCTGGTTTTAAGCCACGAGCTCTATATCGGTGTTCAAGATGTTCATCAGTAAAATATGGACCTATCTCTTCCATAGAGAGCCAAAAAAAACTAACGGCAACCACCCTGTCTTTTTTGACATTTCTGGGTATACTGGCAATAATCTGGTCAGCGTTAGAGCTTGAACCACTATGATATAAGGAAAAGCCGGTAGAAGTAATGGCTTCCTCTGGTATGCGACTATACTTTACTATTACTTTACGCACAATAATATCGCGAAATTCAACAAATCCACGAAATACATTAATTAACTCTTCTTTTAAATCCTTACGATCTTTAGCCAACACCGTCTGAACAGATTTTTTCCAAAACTCCTTACGATGCTTACGCAATTCGGCGCCAAACAATTTTTGAGCCCTGATGATTTGTGCTTCCGTCATGTAGATTGAATCTTTCATTGACTTAATCCTTTCGTTATCTTGTTGGACCAGTCCTTTACTGGTGGCTATTTTTAGGTACGAATTGCTCCTGCCAACTGGGCAGAATCAATATTGATTTATATCATATTTGTGTTATACTGTCAATACTAAAGAAAGAAATGAAAGAACTACAAACAATCATTATTAATATAGTCAAAGCTAAACCAACCTCCGAGAGAGAGTTGTTTAATTTGGCGCGTACTGAGGCCGGCAAACTTAAACTGCCCTCACCGGAAAAATCTTCATTACTTGCTACTTATCGTCAACTACTTAAAACCGGCAAGATAAAACAGAACAAAGTATTAGAACAACTACTAACCAAACGCGCAGTCCGCACCATGTCGGGCGTAGCCGTTATCTCGGTCTTGACTAAACCGCATCCCTGCCCGGGCAATTGCCTATTTTGCCCGACCGAGAAGAACATGCCCAAGTCATATCTCTCTAACGAGCCAGCCGTGATGCGCGCCATCTTAAACGATTTTGACCCATATCGCCAAGTGACGATGCGTCTTAAAGCCCTACAGGCCAATGGACATTCCACTGACAAGATCGAATTAATCGTGATGGGTGGTACTTGGTCCTATCACACACCGCAATATCAAAAGTGGTTTATCAAAAGATGCTTTGAGGCGCTCAATAACAAATCCGCTAAAACCCTAAAAGAAGCCCAAAAGAAAAACGAATCCGCCAAGCATCGCTGTATCGGCCTAACTTTAGAAACGCGACCTGACTACATCAATATCGCCGAAATCAAACGTATGCGTGAACTCGGATGTACTCGCGTCGAACTTGGGATTCAACATATTAACGACAAAATTTTGAAATTGAATCGCCGTGGACATACTGCCAAACAAAGTATTGAAGCAATAAAACTATTAAAGGATGCCGGCTTCAAGCTTAATCTTCATTTGATGCCTAATATGTATGGCTCAACCCCGGCTCAAGATTTCAAAATGTTCAAACAACTATATTCCGACGGCAACTACATGCCGGATATGATTAAAATCTATCCTTGTGTCGTCAATGAACATGCCGATTTATACAAATTAT
>CAZYUN010000072.1:0-4117 GCA_964650755.1 uncultured Gammaproteobacteria bacterium | reverse complement strand
CAAGCTATTAAAGACAAGATAGAAATTAAGGCTTATGTAGGAGAATTATTCCCCAACTTTTTTCAAGTTTTACCTCAAAATGTAGAGTATATTTACACTGAATTTCCTGAAGGTAAGATTATACAAACAAAAATTAAATTAGGCACAGGACTTAAAACTAAAGATGATTTTGTAGATGCTATAGAAAAACAAGGTGGTGTGGTTGGTGATTGGGCCAAGGATATGATGAGTCAGACAGAATTTGTTGTTTCTGATAAAGAGACCAAAGAAAACTTAATTATTCTGTCAGTTAAAGCCCTAGATTTTCCTAGTGGAGCGACAGTCAAAGAAATACTTGAGAGAGCCAAGATGCTTGGTCTAGATTTGTGTCTTTCAGAAACTGGCCCACAACTATTACTGCAATATCCGGAATGGTTAGGTAAAGAATATTACCTTATCGGCATGGACCCAATCACCGATTCTGGCGGTCAACCGGGGCTTTTCAGTGTCTCGCCCCTTGTCGACAAGCCGTGTCTCGATGCTTACTACGGTCGGCCTGTCCGTATTTATGGTAGCAATGGCCACCTCGCTTTTAACCGCAAGTAGTGCTTAAAAACTTAAAACTCCAATTTCTCATATTTTAATACGCATCAACTTTAAGAGGCGCGTTTTTAATATTTAAAATAATTGTTATTTGGGGTTGTTAAATCACAATAATTACCATAAATTAAAATCAAATTGCTAAATTTGGTTATTTTTGTTAAAATAATGATATAAAAAAATAACTTATGTATAATCAAATTGACTCCAATAAACGCCGAACTTGGCTGATTATTTTTGTTTTTACTATCTTTATTTTATTGATTGGCTGGTTTTTTGGCTATTATTTTGAATATGGCTATGGCTCGGTTGTGGTGGCTTTAATATTCGCTACTATAATGACCGCTTTTAGTTATTATGGTGGCGATAAGGTGGCTTTGTTGACTGCCGGAGCCCAAGCAATAACCAAAGATGAAAATCCTTATTTGTATCGTTTGGTTGAAAATCTTTCAATTGCCTCCGGCGTGCCAATGCCCAAGGTCCATGTCATACCCTCTGAAGCCATTAACGCTTTTGCTTGTGGCCGGGATCCCCAACACTCCTCAATAGCGGTGACAATGGGTGCTATTCACAAATTAGAAAACGAAGAACTAGAGGGTGTCTTGGCTCATGAATTATCTCATATCAAAAATTATGATATTCGTTTAATGACGATTGTGATTGTTTTGGTTGGTCTGATTTCTATTTTGGCTGATTGGTTTTTGCGCTCAACTTTAATGGGTGGCAAAAATGATAATAACAAAAATGGCTTTTTGATGATTATTGGTTTAGTATTGATTATTTTATCTCCGATTATTGCTAAATTAATCCAATTAGCAATTTCGCGCCGACGCGAATATTTGGCTGACGCCTCAGGTTCTTTAATGACTAGATACCCCGAAGGATTGGCTAAAGCATTAGAAAAAATAAAAAATGATGATCAAGTTTTATCCAATGCTTCTACTGCCACCGCGCATTTATATATTGCTAATCCTTTTAGTGCTTCATCTAATTGGTTAGCAAAAGTTTTTTCTACTCATCCGCCGATTGATGAGAGGATTAAGAAACTAAAAGAAATGGCTGTTTAGTCAGTTTTTAATTATTTAAATTATGTTAAAAATTTTATTCATTCCTGATATTATTGGCAAGATAGGTCGCAACGCTTTGGCTTCTGAATTACCAAAATTAAAAAAAAGATATCATCCCGATGTGGTGATTTTAAATGCTGAAAATTCCGCTCATGGTATTGGCGCAACTCAAAAAATTATTGATGAATTAAAAAATCTCGGTATTGATGTTTTTACTTCGGGTAATCATATTTGGGATAAAGCAGGTTCCGATGAAATGTTAGACAATCCCGAAAATCGTTTGATTCGTCCAGCCAATTATTCTTCTAAAAAATCAGGAGCGGGGGTCATACAATTAAATATTGGCGAAATTAAGCTAAATGTGGTAAACTTACAGGGTAGAGTATATTTTGATTGGCAAAAGGATGAATCTGAATTTTTGCATTGCCCTTTTAAGACCTTAGAAAAAATTATCCAAAAAGAAAAAGATGCGCTTTATTTTGTTGATTTTCATGCTGAGGCGACATCCGAAAAAAATGCTTTAGCCACTTATTTTGATGGTAAAGTTCAGGCGATTGTGGGAACGCATACTCATGTGCAGACCGCAGATGAAAGAATTTTAGAAAATGGCACGGCTTTTATTACTGATGCCGGTTGTGTCGCTTATGCTGATTCTATTATTGGCTCAGCTAAACAACAGGTTTGGAATTTATTTTTAAAAATCGGGCAAACTTCAAAAAAACATGATTTACCGGCTTATGGCGAAGTGATGTTTAATGCGATTTATTTAGAAATTGATGAACAAGAAAGGGTTGCGAAAAAAATAGAGAGAATTAACAAAAAAATAATAATTAAAGAAAATTAAATATCATAAAACATATGAACAAAGCTGAATTATCTCAAAAAATAGCCGACAAAGTTGGCATTAGCAAGGCCCAGGCTGAACAAGCTTTAGAAACTTTTACTGATATTGCGACCACTGAAATGAAAGCCGGTGGCGAGGTTGTTTTGACTGGTTTTGGAACTTTCTCGGCTCGCGCTCGCAAGGGTAGAGAGGGAATCAATCCTCGTAATCCTCAAGAAAAAATTGAGATCCCGACTGTGGTAGTTGCCAAGTTCAAAGCTGGCAAGAATCTTAAAGACGCTTTGAAGGGCAAGGGCGGATCAGCTAAGAAAGAAGCGCCAACAGTGGAAGAAGTTGCTGAAGCTGTTTCCGAATAGGAACAAATAAAACCATTTTCTTCTAGCCGTTTTCTGGCATTGTTTTATACGGCCAATTAAATAACAAAAAATCTCGCAATCGCGAGATTTTTTTTGTTTTAAAAGTTTAGTTTGTGGCTTGTTTTTCTGCTAAGTAGGCATTGATTACCTCTTTGACATTGGGTGCGCAATCATTGGGAAGATTATTGATATCAAACCAATCCATGTCCAGAGTTTCTTGTCCCATTTTCGGTTCTTGGTCGATTTCGGCCAGATAATGAATTAAGATAATTGCTTGAGGTTGATCGGATCCGGTTTCCGGTACTTCTTTCCAGAGCACCATGGGTTTGAGCGGTCGGATTAGCTTTACAGTGAGGCCAATTTCTTCTCGGGCTTCGCGAATGGCGTTTTCTTCCAAATTCATTCCTTCCCATACTTTACCGCCACAAAATTTCCATTTAAGTTCCTCGATTGGCTTGTCGCCATGTTTGACTAGTAGCGTTTTGATTATTCCATCGCGTTTTTGAATAATAACTGGTCCGGAGGCAATCATAGTTTGGAAAACTCCAATTTCTCCGGAGGTCGCTTGATTAATGACCATATTTTTATTTTAAGTTTTTTGTCATATAAGTTCCCTCAAGTTGATAGCCGTTTTTCTGGTAATACTCGCGCACGCCGATGCCGGCAATAACCGCGATTTTTTTGTAACCATTTTTACGAGCGATCTTTTCGGCCTCAAGTAGTAATTTTTTGCCTAGCCCCAGATGTTGTACCTCGCCGGATTGACCCAATCCCGTAAGTTGGCCGTAAGTGTGGACTTCACGAATTAAAGCAGAATCTTTTAATTCTGGCAGAGGTGGTTTTTGTGAGTCGTTTGGCAGACGCAAGCGCAGGAAAGCATACAATACTTTTTTGTCTGTTGATTCAAAATTAAGAAAATATTCGGCGCCATCACTGGCTTGATACTCAATTTTATTAAATTTAATTTTTCCCGATTGTGTCGGTTGATGACCGGCTTCACGGCAACGAATACATCGGCAACTCCAACCCTCTTGCTTGGCTTGTTCTTGAATTAGTTGTCTTAGGTTAGTAATCTTGTTGCCGGCAATAATTGATTCCTCTGGAATGTCGCGGATTAGTCGCGTGATACGCACCCACTCTGGCGTGATTTTTTTGATTTTTTTCAGTAATTCCAAAAGTTGCTTGTCAGTGTATGGCTTATATTTTTTTTGTTTGTACAATTTGTATAAATCGGCATGTTCATTGACGACACAAGGATAGATTTTAATCAT
>CAZYUN010000071.1:0-4132 GCA_964650755.1 uncultured Gammaproteobacteria bacterium | reverse complement strand
AAGAATATCTCCCTGGAAATACCTCATAATAAATTGACGGTTTTGACCGGAGTTTCCGGTTCAGGCAAATCGTCTTTAGCTTTTGATACTATTTTTGCTGAGGGACAACGCCGTTATATTGAGTCGTTATCGCCTTATGCGCGACAGTTTTTAGGCCAAATGAAACCGGCTGATGTTGATGAAATTATCGGTTTGGCTCCTGCTATTAGTATTGATCAAAAAGCATTATCTCATAATCCTCGTTCTACTGTGGGTACTTTAACCGAGATTTATGATTATTTACGGGTGCTTTATGCTCGTTTAGGAGAGGTTTATTGTCCTAAATGTAATACTAAAATTGCTAAAATGTCGGTTGATGAAATGGTTGATTTAATAGCTAATCGGGCTGAGGCCGAACAGGCAGAGGCAATTTCAATTCTCTCTCCGGTTGTGATTGATCGAAAGGGCGAGTATTATCAATTATTATATGATTATCTTTCTTTAGGTTATTCGCAAGCCAGAGTTGATGGTGTTTTTTATGCTTTAAATGATCGGATTGTTTTGTCAAAAAATAAAAAACACTCAATTGATATTGTTATTGATAAAGTGATGATTAAAGATTCTGCCAGATTATCAGAAGCGGTTGAAAGTGCTTTGGATTATAGTAAGGGTTTAGTGATGGCGGAATTCATAAAAAACAAAAAAACAATAGGGGAGACGGTTTTGTTGTCAGCGAATTGGACTTGTCCTAATGATGGTTTTTCATTCCCCGAAGTTGAACCGCGTTTGTTTTCTTTTAATTCGCCTCATGGTGCTTGTGCCGAATGCCATGGTTTGGGTCGCAAAGAAAAATGGGTTAAAAAAGAAAATGATGATGAGGGTGATGAAGAAAATCATTATGAGAAAATTGTTGAGGAGTGTTTGTCTTGTCAAGGAAAACGACTTAATTCTGAAGCGTTAGCCGTTAAAATCAATCGTAAAAATATTGCCGAGGTTTCGGCTTTGAGTTTGGCTGAAGCGCACAAGTTTTTTTCTGATTATTACAACAAAATGACTGAACGTGAGAAAGTAATCGGCGAGACGATTATTTATGAAATTACCGCTCGTTTGGATTTTTTGTTGAAAGTCGGATTGAATTATTTGACATTAGATAGGGAAGCAGAAACCCTTTCTGGTGGTGAAGCGCAAAGAATTCGCTTAGCCAGTCAGATTGGCAGTCATTTGTCGCATACTTTGTATGTTTTAGATGAGCCGACAATCGGTTTGCATGAGCGCGATACTGATCGTTTGATTGAAACTTTAAGATCACTGCAAGAACAAAATAATACAGTGCTAGTTGTAGAACATGATGAAAGAACTATTATGGCCTCTGATTATTTGGTTGACTTGGGTCCCTTGGCCGGACGTCATGGTGGTGAATTGACAGCTATCGGTGAGACAAAAAAATTATTAGCCAATAAGGATTTTCCTCAATCACTTACTTTAAAATATCTTCGTGGAGAAAAAGAAATAAATTTGGATCGTGCTCGACGCGTCAAAGAGGCAGATTCTTTGAAAATTGTCGGAGCCAAAATAAATAATTTAAAAAACATCAATGTTGAGTTTCCTTTAAGAAAATTAGTGGTGATTACCGGAGTTTCGGGCTCAGGCAAGTCAACTTTGCTTTATGATGCTTTGTATTATAATTTACTTAAGGCAAAACATGGTTTTCGTAATGAGATGAGGGGGATTTCTAAATTAATCGGCAGTGAATACATTAATCGCGTGGTGGTAGTTAATCAAGCGCCAATTGGCCGGACACCGCGTAGTAATCCCGCTACTTATACAGGAATATTTACTCCGATTAGAGAGTTTTTTGCTCAATTGCCAGCTAGCAGAGAGCGAGCTTATACGGCTTCTCGTTTTTCTTTTAATCGTGCCGGTGGCAGATGTGAGTCCTGCTCGGGAGCCGGTTTTAATTTGATTGAGATGCATTTTTTGCCGGCAGTTTTGGTGGAATGTGAGGTTTGTCGAGGCAAGAGGTTTAATCGCGAAACCTTACAAGTTAAATATAAAGGTAAAAATATTTCAGAAGTTTTGCAGCTTACCATTGATGAGGCCATTGATTATTTTGATTCTCAGTATTTAATTACTGATAAATTAAAAGTTTTACAAGATGTTGGTTTGGGTTATCTTCAATTAGGACAATCAGCCACAACTCTTTCGGGTGGTGAGGCACAACGCATCAAGTTAGCACGCGAATTAACCCATACTTTAGGATCAAAAACACTTTATTTATTAGATGAACCCTCAGTCGGTTTGCATTATCATGATATTGAATTATTACTGACAACTCTTAATAAGTTGATTGATAGAGGTAATAGTGTCATTTTGATTGAGCATAATATGCATATTATTAAAGAAGCTGATTGGGTAATTGATTTGGGACCAGAGGGCGGAGTTGGCGGAGGTCAGATTGTCGGTGTTGGTACGCCGGAGCAATTAACAGCTACTAAAAGCTTGACCGGTGATTATTTGAGACATTATTTAAAATAATTTTTTCTAAATTATTCTATAAAATATGAGATTAGCAATAATTGTGGCGGTTGTTATTTTATTTTTAGTGGTTGCGATAATTTCTGGTATTATTGATGAAAAGAAAATTAATTAATTTTGTTAGTTGCTTTTGAAAATATTGACATTATCATTTAGTGGTTATTCTGTTATAATTAAGTTATCTTTTATTTGAAAATATGAAAAATATAATTTTTATTATCATCGTTTGTTTATGTTTGTTTTTTGTGGTTTTTGGGATTTGGCAAAAACAAAATAGTAGTTCAAAAACAAACAACACGGCCACTAATCAAACTGGCAACCAGGATAATAATATTGATGATTCAAAAAATATCATGAACAATATTGACAAGGCCTCAGATGTTGTTGCTGAAGTTAATAATAAAAAATATTATCCCGATGATATTAATAAAAACGATGCAGTTAGTGTTGATGACTCATCCAGGGATTTTCAAATTACTTCGGCCTTGTTGGTAAAAATGCACTTGGCTGATACTTATAATCCAGGCATTTGTTTTGGTGAGCCGACAGCGGTGCCACAGTCAGCTATTAGCTCTATGATGTCTTCGCAGAAGGATTTGGCAGAATTTTTACGTCAACAATACAAATTATCCAGTGATTTAGAGGTTTATAACAAAATAAAACAATTTCAGGGATTTGATTTGCGAGAAGTCGGTTCATCTAAATTTGATTTTATTTTTAAAGATGGGCAGTGTTATTATTATGAATATTATCGTGGCCAAGCTGAAGTTGTTGGTACTAAAGTAGAAGTAAAAATTCTTGAACAATCATCTCATAATTATCAATAATATGAAATATCAAAAGAGTTTTTTTGGTTTATTGCTGATTGGTTTAATGTCTTTTGTTTTAACCGGTTGTCAACCAAAAACAGAGCTGATCTCCGTTGATTTATCAGCAGAATCATCAACCATCGCTGACGCGTCGACAATAGATAAACAGCCGGATACTGATTTGACTATAAAACCAACTCAAGATAATAACACAATTAAATCAACATCAACTAATACCGAAGTTATTACCGCCGAAATACCTACAAAACTAATTTTGCCTGTTCTTTTTGCTCAACAAGCGCCTTTTAGTAATTGGAACGAGGCCTATCAAGAGGCCTGCGAAGAGGCCTCAATGATTATGGCTGACAGATATTTTAAGAATCTGCCTCTTAATGAAACTATTATGAAAGCTGAGATTGATAAATTGTTTGATTGGCAGAAAACCAATAATTATAAGGTTGATTTGACTGCTAATGAAACAGTGAAGATTTTAGGTGATTACTTTGATTTGCCGGCCGAAGTGAGTCGTCAAGTAAGTATTGAGAGGATTAAATTGGAATTATTTAAGGGTAATTTAGTGATCGTGCCGGTAGCTGGCAGAGAATTAAAAAATCCTAATTTCAAACAACCGGGGCCAATTTATCATATGTTAGTTATCAAGGGGTATGATGGTGATAATTTTATTACTAATGAGCCGGGTACGAGAAAAGGCGATGGTTTTAAATATCCTTATCAAAGATTATTGGAGGCGGTGCATGATTGGGATCATCAGTTGGCTGAGGGTGGTATGACTGATGAAGAAATGTCTC
>CAZYUN010000070.1:0-4137 GCA_964650755.1 uncultured Gammaproteobacteria bacterium | reverse complement strand
AATTATTTTAACTGAAAAATCGTTTTTTGTCCAGTTTGTGATATTTTGATATTTATTTTAATAAAGCATCAATTCTATTACCCCCCTCAAAAAAATATTAGTTGAATAATGTAAAAAAAATAAAAAGGCGCCTATATAGACGCCGTTAATTCCAATTTTTGCGATATGCCTTTTCGTATTCTTTGATTAAGTCAATCGATGGTTTGTCCCAAGGATTTTTTCGAGCTTCAGCTCGCATTATTTCTTCTTTTTTATCTTGAATGGCCAAAATTAAATTCGTTGATAATTTTGGTAGATTATTAAAAGTACGCAGGCAAAAATCAAAAGCTGAATCTGTTTTCATTTCCATCACAACCGCTGACTTTTGATAACTGAATTTCAATACTACAAAGAAAAGATTGGCAGGTATTGTTTTGATATGGATTTCGATTTTAAATGGTTTAGACAAATTCGGATACTGCTTGAGAAACGCATCTTTTAATTCTTGTTTTTGTCTCTCATTAAATCTAAAGTCGGTATTGTGAATAATGATCTCTTGTTTCTGATTTTTGCTAAAAAATTCCATTTCTTGTGTTTCCACTTGCTTGCCTCCTTGTTTTTGTGAAAGTGCAAATTGATTATTTATTATAATCTTTTTTATTTTTTTGTCAAGTGTGCTATAATATAAATATTAATAATTCGGCCTAAAAGCCGTTTAACTTAAAGTCATATGATTTGTTTAAATTGTAAAAAACAAATGCCGGATGATGCGCCAAATTGTCCTAATTGTGGTGCTCCGGTAATCCCGCAAGTTCAATTGGGGCACGAAGTTAAATTAAGAAGGTGGCAACGTTGGTTTTTTTATGGAGTTTTTATTTTGATTTTTGTGGCCTCATTAGTTTTTGCTTTAGTTGTGTTTGCTCAAAACACTTCCCTAATTAATCAATTAAATGAAATTAATTCTTCTTTAGCTCAAACAAAAACTGATTTGGATTCGGCTAAGTCGGATTTAACCAACAAGGATGCCCAAATCCAGCAATCACAATCACAATTAAATCAATTACAACAAGAATTAACTCAAAAAACCACCCAGCTTCAAGATACCTCTTCTAAAAATCAAACTATGACCGCAGAATACGAAAATGTTAAAGCTGTTATTTCTGCAGTTAATGCTAATACTTTCAATACTTTAATTCAAATGGGTATTGGTATTTCGCTTGTTGATTTATCAAAAATTCCCGTAGCTGATTATAATTTGGGTTCAGGTAATGATGCTGATAGCGATGGTTTGTCGGATTTGGCTGAAATTGCTTTTGGTACTGATATTAACAAAGCTGATACTGATGGCGATGGTTATAATGACAAGCAAGAAATTATTAATGGTTTTAATCCCTTGGGTGAAGGAAAATATCCTATTGATACTCGATTTGCTAATGCTCAAAAAGGCAAGATCCTTTTGTCAGTGCAGGGGACTAATGAGGCCTGGTATGTTTCTCCAAAAGACGGCAAACGTTATTTCTTGGGTCGTCCCGAAGAAGCAGTTAAAGCGCTTGAGGGTTTAAATAAGGCAAAATCACCGACACCAGTTGAAACTGGTTCACAAATACAAGCTCAACCCACTCAGCCGGCATCTGACATTATTCGTTAAACTAGTTATTGAAATAAAAAAGCGTCATAAAATTGACGCTTTTTTTAATTATTTGTTATTTTTTTATTTGCCCCTCTTGACAGTTTTTTGACTTTGCGTTATATTTATATTAGCACTCATAGAGTTAGAGTGCTAATTAGAAAAAAGATGTAAAATTAGATAAATATTGTTGATTTAATAATCTTTTTTACGTTATTTTTTGTGATTTTTTTAAAGATTTTATTTTTTAGGTGATGGAAGAAAGACAGAAAAAAATATTAAAATGTGTAGTGGAAAAATATATTGCTGATGCCAAGCCGATAAGTTCGGCAGAATTGGCAAAAAGTGATTTTAGTGATTTAAGTTCCGCTACTATTCGTAACGAATTGGCTGAATTAGAGGCGCTGGGATTAATTTATCAGCCACACACTTCAGCCGGCAGAGTCCCAACTGAATTGGGTTATCGTTATTATGTGCAATTTTTTGTCATTGAGCCGAAATTTTCTGTTGTTGATGACAAGGAATTACAGATATTAGATTTGAAATCCGATCGCGAAAGTATAAAACAATTAGCAAAGAAAACTGCTGAATTATCCAAAAGTGCGGTCTTTATAGCTTTTTCTTCTCATGATGTTTATTATACCGGTTTGTCGCAATTATTTTCACAACCGGAATTTGCTTCCAGTGGTTGGGCTTATTCAATGAGCGAGATTATTGATGGTCTGGATCGTTTGTTGGCTAAAATGTATTTTACAGTACCAGAAGAGCCAGAGATTAGAATTGGTAACAATAATCCCTTCGGTGATTTGGCGTCATCCATAACCGTTAAACCATCATTATCCGGCGTTGACTTGATGTTTGGTATTATTGGACCGCTAAGAATGGATTATCGTCGCAATTTTGGTTTATTATATGGTATTAGTAATATTATTAATAATTTAAAATAATAATTATGTCCGAAGAAATGATTGAGGGCCTAAAACAAGAATTAGCTGAAGCCAAGCAACAGGCAGAAAATAATTTAGCCGGTTGGCAAAGAGCTCAAGCTGATTATTCTAATTTACTTAAAGATCGCGATAAAAATAATAAAGAAATAGTGGCTTGGTCTAACGCGATGTTAATGGCAGAGATTTTGCCGGTTTATAATCATTTCAAATTAGCCCTTAAGCATATTCCCGAATCAGCTAAACAAGAATCATGGATTCAGGGAATTGAGATGATTCAAAAACAGTTCCGTGATTTTTTAGAAAAATATAAAATTTCTGAAATTGCTTCTGTCGGTCAAAAATTCGATCATAATTATCATGAAGCGGTGGCGCACGAGGCGGTTGACGGTTTTGAATCGGATATTATTTTTGAAGAGGTTCAGCCCGGATATTTGTTAGAAGAAAAAGTTTTAATTCCGGCTAAAGTTAAAGTGGCTAAATAATTTATATAAAAATAATAATTTCGTCGTTCAATGATCAAAGTCGTTGAGTGATGATAGAAGGAGAAAATATTATGGCAATCATCAAATGGACACCTTTTCCCTTCGTCGATAATTTAGACGAAATGGAAAAAATGATGGACTGGCCGTCCGTCACTAATTCTTTTACTCCCGCTTTAGATGTCTATGAAGACAAAGATGATGTGGTAGTAGAAGCACCGTTAGCCGGTATTGATCCGGCCAAGGTTTCTATCTCTATTGAAAATGGCGTTTTAACAATTAAAGGTGAGAGTGAGAAAAAATCTGAGGTAGAAGACAAGAATTATTATCGCAAAGAGATTCGTTGTGGCGGTTTTTATCGCTCGGTTTCTTTGCCTACCAAAGTTGATGGTGATAAAGCTGAAGCGATTTATGAAAAAGGTATTTTGACTATTAGGATGCCTAAGGCGCCGGAAGTCAAACCCAAAACCATTGAAATTAAAACCAAAAATTAAAATTAGTTTAGTGAACTGTCGGCTGATGATTATTACCAATAATCAATTTGTCGGCCGACGAATTTAATAAATTAATTAAGATTAATAAAAAAAGTATGGCAAAAATTTTAGGAATTGATTTGGGTACGACCAATTCATGTATGGCAGTTATTGAAGGTGGCCAACCCAAAGTTTTAGAAAACAAAGAGGGTGCAAGAACCACCCCATCAATTGTGGCTCAATCTAAAAATGGCGAAAGATTAGTTGGTGTTTCCGCCAAAAGACAAGCGGTTACCAATCCGACTAACACTTTATTTTCTATTAAGCGCTTAATGGGTCGAGGTTTTTCTGATTCTGAGGTTCAACGCGATATTGATTTGATGCCCTATAAAATAGTTAAGGCGGGCAATGGCGTTAAGATTGAATTGGCCGGCAAAGAATATAGTCCGCAAGAAATTTCAGCTATGATTTTGACTAAATTAAAAGAAGATGCTGAGGCCAAATTGGGTGAAAAAATAACTGAAGCAATCATTACCGTTCCGGCTTATTTTGACGATTCTCAAAGACAGGCAACCAAAGACGCCGGAGAAATTGCTGGCTTAAAAGTTTCTCGCATTATTAATGAGCCGACG
>CAZYUN010000069.1:2407-4201 GCA_964650755.1 uncultured Gammaproteobacteria bacterium | reverse complement strand
CCTCACGGTTTGTCTCGCCATAATGCTCGCCAAACATCGCTCCGGCTTTCTCATCCCCCACGCGCGCCAAGCAGTTGGCGCGCTTTCTCCTCACTTTACTTCGTTTCGTTCGGAGAAGGGGGGATTTGAACCCCCGAGGGGCTATGAACCCCTAACGCTTTTCGAGAGCGCCGCCTTCAACCACTCAGCCACCTCTCCCCGACAAATACCACCTAATCTTAACAAAAAAACCTCAAAAAAACAACTCGCCGAAGCGAGTTGTTTTAATTGATTTAGTATCTGTTTCTGGAAAATCCACCACGTCCTCCGCGATCATCGCTTCTTTTTTCCATTGGGCGAGCTTCGCTAACGTTGATAGCTCTGCCGTCAACTTCTTTACCATTTAAGGTTTCGACAGCGGCTTGAGCTTCTTCATCAGTAGACATTTCCACAAAAGCAAATCCCTTTGATCGGCCGGACATCTTATCTTTGATAATAGTCGCGGTTTCAACTGTACCGACAGCTGAGAACAATTCTTTCAATTGCTCATCAGTTGCGCCCCAGCTTAAATTACCGACAAATAATTTCTTTGCCATAGTTGGTTTGTAAATGACTTTGTAAAATTGCAAGTCCGACCTTCTCGATTCGCTTTGTTTTGACCGCTAACTTTAAATAGATTTAACGCGCTAACCAAAATGCGCTAAATCAAGAAAAACTCACAATATAGTAATTATAGCACACAACCATAAAAAAGTCAATAGCATTCAAGAAATAACCAATAAAAATGGGTATTTATTGAATTATTTAACACTTTTCTTCGTATTTTTCTTTTAATTGCCAATTCAACACTCCGGCACCGATTAAAACCCAAACCAAAACCGATAAATCATTTTTAAAATAGGGCGCATCAACCAAACCATGAATCAACATCTCCAAAGCCACAAACAAAAAGACGAAACTGGCAATTTTGTCAAAAGGCAACTTCATAGAATATTGATAGGTAATAAAAAAAATATTTTTTAAATTAACCCAAACGAATTTGATTGACAGCCAAACAAAAACCAAAACTCCCAACAAACCCAATTCACTCCAAAAATTAAACAAAATATTATGAGGATAAGGAAAGGTTTCAAACCAAGTATTGGTATGATAAGGAATAATAGCGGTTTTATATCCCGCCAAACCAACTCCCCAAAACCAATTATCTTTAAGCATCAACCAGGTCTCCCCCCACATTGTTCGCCTAACAAAACCGGACCAATCCTGTAGGGTTATTTTTTCTAAAATCCAACCGCGAATAACCGGATCAAACAAAAAATAAAACAAGCTAATCAAAAAAACCGCTATCGCCAATTGCCTGGTGCGATGATTAAACAAAGACATCAAAAACATACAAGCAAAAACTGCCAAAATCGCGCCTTCGCTTTTGGCTAAAAACAAACCAATCAAACCCAAAAAAATTATCAGCGTCTTAAAAGCAAACCGCCAACGCACAGATAATTTGTGAAGCCAAGGATCAGGATTATCATAAAACCAAAAACCTATAAACAAAACAACTAATGGTCCGACATAAAGTCCGAAAGCATTAGGATAGCCAAACAAAGAAACTGTCCTGTCAACTGCGCCAGTAGCGGTCAAAAATGTCTCTGGCATTCCCCAACCAAAAAACTTTTGAAACAACGAGACCACAGATAAATAAATAACCGACAAGCCCAAAGCCCAAAAAACGCCCTCTAACTGTTTGCGTTTTTCAATTAACGACAGCATCAGCCAATAAAAAATAACCGGCTCTACAAAATAGGCCTTCCAAATTCC
>CAZYUN010000069.1:0-2307 GCA_964650755.1 uncultured Gammaproteobacteria bacterium | reverse complement strand
AAATATAATGCCCACAAAGGACGCCAATAGGCGAATCCGGCAAAAAATAAAATCACCGGTACAAGCCAAAAAGAAAACATATGATTAAATTATGATTAAACTTTTTTCAGTCCCAATAACTCCATCACATCGCTTCGGCGATAACCGCCAAAAACATACAAAGAACAAAAATAAACTAAGACCCCAACCAACAATAATGTCAGTAAGCTTTCTTGACGCAAAAAAATCAAAGCGCCGGACATCAAGATAGCCGACAAAACTGTTTTGCCAAAAACTCCGAATTTCAAAACAAACTTTGTTTCTTTAGATAAAATTCTCCAAGCGCCAAAAGTAATAATCGCTTCAGTAACTACGGTCAAAAAAGCAGCTGCCCAAAAACCATAAAGCGGAATAAATAATAAATAAGCGACCAAAGAAAAGACCGCATCAAATAAATAAATGGCAATCATTTTCTTTTGTAGTCCTGCCGACACCAAAGCATAACCGAACAAAGCGCCAAAATAAATCAAGCCAGCGCCAACAATTAAAATCGCTAATGGCCCGCCGGCAGAAATAAAAGCATCACCGGCAATAAAAACCATAATTTTTTCAGATAAGCACCAAGTTCCAAAAACCATCGGCACCGCAATAATTGACAAAAAATCAAAAGAGCGTTGAATTGTTTTATGATATAATTCTTTGGCAACAATATAAAAATTAGACATTAGTGGTAACATCAAGCCCAAAAACAAATAAGGAAACTGTGTGACAATCTCCAAAACCTTATAAGCCGAGCCATACAAACCAACTTGATCAGCGGGCCTAAAAAAAGATAGGATGATCGTATCAGCCCGAAAATAAACTAAAGATAAAGAGATAGTAATCGCCAAGGGCCAAGAAACTTGCCAAATCTCATAAGCCAAAGCTGAATCCCAAATTAAACGATATCTTAAATAATTTTTTGATTTTATAAACAACCATAAAAAATTAACTGCACTACCCAAAGCGACTGAGATCATTACTGCATAAAAACCATAGTCCCCCATAATTGCCAACCAAACGCCAAAAAATAAAGTGGCACGACCGGCAATTTCTGCCATAGCCACTTCAGCCATTGCTAAATGTTTTTGATATAAACCGATAATGACCGATTGCAAAGCAATAAAGAAAAAAGAAAAAACGGCAATCATCGCGCCAACTTTCACCTCTAACGGATAAGGCATTAGCCAAATCAAACCGGCGCCCAAACCCAAAAACAATACTGCCGAAACTAAACGTAACAACAAAATAACTCCAAACAAACGGCTTTCATTAACTCCCGGACGAGACAACATTTGAGCGGTTGCCATCTGCAAGCCAAAATCAACCAAAGTGCCAAAAAACTGTAAATAAGAAACGGCAATAGTATAAAAACCAAAACCCTCTCGTCCCAAATAACGAGTCATTAAAGCAACTGTCGCCAAACCAAACAATAAACCCAAACCCTTACCAACTATTTGATAAAAAGTATTTTTAAAAACATTTGAAGCTAAAGACATAAAATTTTAATCTTTCCATAATTTTTTGGCCTCTAACCAATAATCAGGATAATTATTTTTGACCTTCATTAAATACCACCACTCTGCGCCCCACAAATAGGCCTCATCAAAACCGGCGCGACGAGTGAATTCTAAATTATTTTTAAATTGCTCAATACTTAATGATTCGTTGTGTTCAGCCAGCGTCATAGTCGCCAAAGTTTGATTTTCTTTGTGCCAGCTTTCAGCTTGTAATTCAGCCACAATGACTTTTTTTAACGGAGATATTTTTTTAATCAACTCGGCACGCACCCAATAAAATGATGGGGGAGTAAACCAACGAAAATAGCCAAACATTGGATTATAAACAACACGATATAAAGTAGTGCCTAAAACATCACCACCAGAACGACTTATGGGCAACCAAGTTGAGAGCTCACCACTATCGGTTACTAAAATTGATTTGCTGGTTAACTGTTTGGCTAAACTTATTTCTGATTTTAACAACTCCTCATCTGGTGGCGGACAAATACCAAAAGTTGAAAGATAGGGCTCATTTTCTATTTGCCAATAAATAATATTATCATAAGCATCATAACGCTTCATAATAGCTTCAATAAACTTTAATAAACGCTGTTCAACCTCAATACTGTTAGTTTCTTTGAGCCAAGCCGGGTCATGACATTCGGGCCAACGAGGTAAACGCCTGCCAACCGCTAAGATTATTTTTACTTCTCTTTTTTTGGCTTCGCTGACTTGCCAATCAAGATTAGAAAAATCATACTCGCCTTTTTGTTTTTCAATTTCATCC
>CAZYUN010000068.1:0-4258 GCA_964650755.1 uncultured Gammaproteobacteria bacterium | reverse complement strand
AGTCACAATTCATTCCTAATCCCCGGTCGGATTCATTATTTGAGCGATTATCTCTATTTTCTTTTTTGCTTATAAAAAAAGAGCCATGATGGCTCTTGGTTTGTTTTGTTTAGTCAATAATGTATTTTTTAAGTGCTTTAATGAACGATGCGGTGACAGAGTATGCTCCACGAGCATCCTGATGAAGATGTCCTGATTTAACGAAGCTATCCAGGATGAGTTTTTCTGAATTAGTCACTTGGTGATCACACAAACTCTGATATTGCGACCAAGTGAATTTTTTCCACCCCCCACTATTTTGTGAGATTATGACGATGTTTCGAGCGATTGTTTCACATTCGTAATTTTCCCAACAGGTGCCAAAAAAGTTATTTTTAGCGTTAATTTTTGACGGATAGATCATTGTCTCTCTCCTTTTTGTTGTTAGGGGTTGGTTTCGCTATTTGGCTTGTTTAGTTTTTAACTCAATTTTAATGAGTGATAATAAAAGATAGCATATTTTAATAAAAATGTCAATATATTTATGAATTTTTTATTATCACGAATCAATAACTGAGTTTTTTGACTTTTAAATTGATTAAGTTTAAGATAACTATACTTTGAATTTTTTTTCAAAATCAAGTTCTTTGATAAAAAAGCCACCACTTGTAATTACACAACCGGTTTTTAAACCACAAACAGGGAGTCAACATGAAACCAAGAGTAGAGTTATCCGGTTTGGGTCATTATTGTGTTTGTACGATAGTGTCAGCTAAGGATTTAGAAAAAGCTTCAAAATTTTTACAAACCAGTATAGTTGTGGAACAAGAAAAAAACAAGCGTTGGCATCTGGATCTTGGTCGTTATCATCCTTTTGGTTTGGAGGGTTCGATGTGTTTTTTGGATAAGGATTTGGATGTTGAAGAAATTAAAATTGGTTGGTATCCCGGACGACTTCATGATGCTATAATAACCCATTACTATTTGTCTCACGCTATTTGGTTTGACTCTGATTTGTCTGATTCACCCGCTTTGTCTGGTGATTTTTTGGAAGTTATGGCATCTCAGAGTACTCAAGGATGGTGTGTTGGAGCAAATTTTGGTAATGATATTTGGGATGTGATTGAAAATCCTATTTTTTCAGATTTATTGCCACAAATTAATGCCGATATTCGTAATTGGTGGCAAGATGATTCGGGATCTAAAATGTTGGGTCAATATACTACTGTTTTTAATGGCCGTGAAGGATTAACTCTTCAAGTATATCAGCCAACAGGTAATGGTTTGTGGATTGTTGGTAGTCGTAAAATTGATGGATGTTATGGTTATCAATTTATGGATCACAATACTGACACCAGTCATCAAGCTTTTGCGCATATTTTATCGTTATGTATTATTCTTAAACACTGTCGTAATTTCATTGCTCAAAATCATCATCAAGCAGTCAAGTGATGTGTACTTTTTTTCAACTTCGCTAAGCTAATAGTTAGCGAAGTTTTTATTTATCTGCATAAAATTAAAAAACTCCGAATTGATCGGAGTTTTTTTGATTTATATTTTTATCTACCGTAACGTTTTTTGCCACTAGATCTGCCGTTGGCTGATTTGTGTGGTTTTCTGCCAAACGTTGGTTTACTTAAAGTGATTCTGCCACTAGATCTGCCACGGCCACTTCTTTGTTGTTTCATAGTTAGATCACGATCAGTCATTGAGGAGTTGCTTCGTTTTGGTGGTAATTCTGGAGTTTCAGTAACAGTGATTGGCTTGCGGATTAATTTTTCAATTGCCTTGATGTCTTGCCATTGAGTTGGTGCGGCAAAAGAAATCGCCTTGCCTGGTTTGCCAGCGCGACCGGTACGGCCGATGCGATGAACATAGTCGTCATTATTATCTGGTAAATCAAAATTAATAACTAAAGAAATATCATTAACATCAATACCGCGAGAGGCAATATCAGTAGCAACTAATACACGATATTTTCCGCTTTTAAAGCCACTTAAGGCGTCGCGACGTTGACCCGAAGAAAGATTGGAGTGAATTTCGGCAGCTGAGTGACCCATATTAATAATATCTTGAGTAATTTTTTTAGCGGCAAATTTAGTTCTGGAAAAAACTAGCACTGAACCCTTACTATCATCAAGTATCTTATCTAATAATTGCATCTTCTGATCTCTTAAAGTAAAAATTACTTCTTGTTCAATATGATCAGCAGAAGTACCGGCCGGAGCTACCTCAACACGCAAAGGTGTTTTCATATAGGTTTGGGCAATTTGCGCTATGGCCTGAGGCATTGTGGCTGAGAATAATAAAGTTTGTCTGTCATCGGGAGCAACATTTAAGATTTTTTTGATTTGGGGTAAAAAACCAATATCTAACATACGATCAGCTTCATCTAAAACAATCATTTTAATTTTGTCTAATGAACAATTTTTTTGTTCCAAGTGGTCAAAGAGTCGTCCTGGCGTGGCAATAATAATATGCGGATTGCGACGTAAGTTTTTTATTTGTTGGTAGGATGAGGCGCCACCGATAAGTAAAGCTGTTTTTAATCCGAAAGAGCGCCCTATTTCTAATAACATTTCTTCTACTTGAATAGCCAACTCGCGAGTTGGTAGGATAATTAACCCTTGACCTTTGTTTTCGGATAATTTTTGTAGCATCGGAATGCCAAAAGCCAAAGTTTTTCCGGTTCCGGTTTGTGCAATGCCAACCACATCATCCCCGTTTAGGGCGATAGGAATGACTTGATGTTGAATCGGAGTCGGGGTTTTAAATTTGTCTGAAAGCGCCGATAATAAATTCGGAGCAATGCCCAATTCGTCAAAACGAGGGGCGTTTGTTTTGTTTTGTGTCATAAAAAAAATTAGTGACCCGCATTTCTACTGGGCCACCAAACAAATATGACGCAAGAAAGAGATTTGAGTCGTCAATCGCTCTAATTTGAGCTGATTGGATTAATTAATGATTCCATTGTAGCATAAATATTTTATTTTGTCAATACCATCAATGAAATTGGCTGTTTTTTCTTGATTTTGTTGTTGTGGTCGCTTTGTTGGTGATTTTTTGTTATAATTAAGTTAATATTAATAATGTTAGTATATGGCAGAAGAAATTAAAGAAAAATTTTCTTTTATAAAGAAATTTTTAATGATCGTGGGTATTATTGCTATTATTTTTGTATTGGTAGCTGTTTTGGTTATGGGTTTGTTATTCTTTTATTTAATGAATAACAAGCCACTAGGAATAGAAATAAATCCCTTTAACAAAACAGAACAATCTACCACTTATGATCACCCTTTATTATCACCCGATCAAGAAAAAACTTTGCAAGGAATTGGAGTTGATTTAGAAACTATACCAACAACTATCACTCCGGCTCAGGAGCAATGTGCTACCGAAGCTTTAGGACAAGATAGAGTTAATGAGATTAAATCAGGTTCCGCTCCATCTATAACGGACTATCTGAAAGCTAAAAGTTGTTTTTAATTATTAATTTTTATTTTATGAACAGAAACAAATTAAATTTTTTAGTTGATTTTTTTGCTTTTATTTCTTTTTTAATTGTAGCTAAAACCGGCTTGATTATTTTTTTCTTTTTGCCTGAGGGTGTTAGACAAGGTCGTTATCAAGAATTTTTAGGTATTACTAAATCCACTTATGCTCTCTTACATGATCTATCGGGGATAGTAATGATAGTTTTAGTTTTGATTCATTTGGTTTTACATTGGCGCTGGATTGTTTGTAATGTAAAAAATTTATTTAAAAAAGAAGCTTTAAATAATAATCAAGAATGTTAGTTTGACATTGAATTATTTTGCTATTATCAAAACCTCGTTTCGGCGAGGTTTTTTTATTTTGAAGTTGGTTTTATTTCAGATTGACTATTTTATTTTTTTGTGTTAATTTGTTTTATCAGAACTTTAACAAAAACAGGAGATAGAAACATGAAACTTTTTTATGGTTTGTTGTTGCTGTGTAGCAGTTGGGCTTATGCTGAAGATTCGGTATTGTCTAATCAGCCAGTAACTAATATTTTTTTATCTTCGGTTAGTGATAGCTTTCGCTCGGCAGTTGGAGTGTATGCGCCACCCGATGATTACCTTAATTGGGTGTTATGTGAAGCAAAAGAAATAATGTCTTTGGCTAATTCTGAAAAGCGCGAGGAATTGTTTGTTTTTGTTGATCGTAATCCCAAAAAGCAATTGGCGATGCTCGGCTTTGTGACTGAGGATGGCTCGGTTTTGGCTTTGGGTTGGGATTTTATTTCAACCGGCGACCC
>CAZYUN010000067.1:0-4332 GCA_964650755.1 uncultured Gammaproteobacteria bacterium | reverse complement strand
ACCAAAGCGGTCATTAATTTTGTCAGAGAAGCAATCGGGCGGGCTTCGCGAGAATTTTTTTCATAAATCACGAAACCGCTTAATGGCTCCACCACAATAAAATTATCAGAGGTAATTTTTACTCCCAATTCAGAGGAATCGGGTTTTTTTTGCGGTCTAACCGCTTGTTCTTTGACACTGCCCTCCAAAGGCAATTGATTTGGAAAAAAGAATTGTCCGGCCGAAGTAACCGCTGAGGCCTGTAAAAAAATTCCCGTTAACAAAATCTTGGCGACTATTTCTAACATTTTTTAATTAAATTATTAATAAATAAAAGAAAATTATTCTTTGTTTGATAATTTTTCATTATTATCAACTAAAACATTATTAACATCTAAAAAATCTGAGGCCTGCAGTGGCAAATCCTTATTATCAATCAACCCATCATTACTGTTAGCTGATTTTTCAACCGACTGATTAAGTAATTTATCCAAATTATTATTACGATTAAGTTTTTCAAAATTAGGTAATTCTGATGTTGAATTCAATCCTAAATGTCTTAAAAAATCAAAAGTTATTTGATAGACAGCAGTCAGACGATCCTTATCTTCTCGTGCTTCAACCAAGCCACGCAACAATAAATTTCTCAAAATCAAAGAACAGTTCACGCCCCTAATCAACTCCAACTCCGTTTTAGAAATTGGTCCCCGATAAGCAATAATAGTTAGAGTTTCTAAAGCCGGTTTAGTTAATTCTCCGGCAATTTCAGTTTTTAAAAATTTAGCGGAAATTTCAGCATTATCTGAGGCGGTCACCATTTGATATTTATCTTCCAAAAAAATAATACTAATACCACCTTGTCTTTGTTGATATTCTTCACTAAGCTCACGCAAGGCCTCAGTCACCAATTGCTTGTCGGCTTCAACTATTTTTGAGGCCTCAGCAATCGCTATTGGCTTATGTGAAATAAATAATAAGGTTTCTAATTTACTTTTTAAATCATTCATAAATACTAATAAAAGATTAAATTGTTTTTTCTATCTCAATCTCATCAAAAATACCTTTCTGATTTACAACCGCTTCACCACTTTTAATTAATTCCAATAAAGCCATAAAACAAACAACCACCTCGCTTTTAGAATTGGCTTCATTTAATAATTGTTTAAAGCCGATTTTTTTAACATCACCGAGTTTCTGACGAATATTGCCAACCATTTCTTTTAAACTGACTACTCGCTCCATGATTTTTTCCGGCAAAGAAGAAATATAATCCAATCGTTTGATTATTTCTTCAAAAATCAGATTCAAATCGTTAACACCAAGATTCATCGGCGGAGAAAACTTGGGACGAAAATCAATCGGCAATCGTTCTTTGGCAAAAGTTCTTTTGATTCCCGTAATTAATGCTTCAATATTTTTTGAGGCCTCTAAATATTCTTTATACATTCTTAATTGCGCCTCTAATTGTTCGGCACTATCTTCTTCATCGTCAGCCATTTGTGGTAAAAGTATTTTGGACTTAATCACTAATAACTTAGTCGCCACTACCAAAAAATCAGCTAACTCATTAGCCGGCAAATCAGCAGAGGCATCAAGATAGGCCAAATATTGATCAGTAACTTTGGCCAAAGAAACCTGAGAAACATCTAACTCTTCTTGTTCAATTAATTGCAACAACAAATCCAGTGGTCCGGAAAATTTTTCTAATTCAAAATTAATCATTGAAAATTATTTTTTACTCTTCTTTTTGGCGGTCTTAACAACTTTTTTAACCGGCTTCTTCATGTTCTTAATAGTGGTTTTTGGTTTTTTGGCTACTTTTTTAACACTTTTTTTCACCACCTTCGGCTTTTTAACAACCGCTTTCTTAGTGGCAGTTTTCTTGACAGCTTTCTTAATTGGTTTTTTATTTGTCTTTTTCTTTACTGCCGATTTAACTTTTTTCATTTGTTTTTTCATTTTTTTTGGTATTTTATAACCGCCGGCCATCGCCACATTAGCTAATCTCGCCTCTTCGGAGCGAATAAAATCTTTAACCTTCATAAAAACACTATCCGTAAAACTGCCGGTAGAAATTACCGCTTTTTTTGCACCTAGCATTGCTTTATCAACAACCACCTCCAAATTATGAAGTTTGCCGAAAGAAGATAGGGTTCCGGGTTTGATTTTTAGGGTCTTAATCATCACCTGCTCTCCCGGCAAAGAAATCTTTTTCGCACCCAAAGCTTTTTTAAGTTTTTCCAAATCAATTTTTTTATCAGCCGGCAAAACTACCAACACATGAGTTTTATCAGCTTCAACTAAAATCGTTTTAGCAATTTCTTTTAGCTTTTTTTGTAGAGTTTGAGCCGCATCATAGGCGGTATAAACTGTTTTATGAGCCAATTCCTCATAATCAATACCTTTGTCATCAAGGTATTTTTTGATTTTAACTGGTAATGCCATATATTTTATTTTTATTTAAATACTTCAGCCGACACCTTTTGAGCGTCAATTTGATAACATTGCTTGCCCGCCTGATGCGACAACATCCAAGCAGGGTTATTATACATATCAGATGCCATTGGTTTAGAATAATTCATAGAACCATCATCATTCCATAAAGCATTAAAAACTGCGCAAATTTCAAAATTATTATTATCTTTTTTGTTATAAGAAAAACGATTAGCCAATTGTTTGTCGGGGGAACTTAAATACGTGGAAAATTCAAAAGTTTCGGGCAATTGTTTGTTGGCGTCATAATACGAAATAATACCCCAATAAGAAGAAGAAAAAGCAGTTCTGATTTTTTCATCCTCTTGTTTTAATCTGGTTTGATTCGGCGTATCAATACTAAAAAAAGACCAAACAACGCCAACCACCAAAACAACCACCAAAACACCGGCGACAATGGTCGTCACCAAATCGCGTTTCAAATAGCTTTTTCTCTTTAGATCATAAAAATAAAAACCAAAAATGAAACCGGCAATCAATAAAACAGTCAAGGTTTTTAAAAGCGTAGTAATTGTATAACTACCATTTAAAAAACCATACAACAAAGAAATTAGAGCACCAATAATCGTCAAAGCTGAGAAAAAAAGCATCATATAAGTAAGCCACTTATAAATTCTGCTTTCATGATTGAGCTCATCTTTTTTGTATTTCCAATGTAATAATGCCATCACCACAAAATAAACCGGAGCCATCACCAACAATACCGCCAAGGCGTATTTAATTGAATTTTCTGTATAAAAAATACGATAACCCTCAACTTTATTAAAGGCCTTATCAATCAACCAAAACCAAACCCGACCGATTGCCCAAGCAACACCACCCAAAGAAGCGATTGATAACAAATTCATAAAAGCGTCTAAAGGCGCTTTTCCGCTATATTTGTTTTGTATATCATTTGATATATCCATAACATTTTCTCCTTTCTATCAATTTTGAATTAATCAAAATTAAGATAATTTAAAATTATTTATGATTAAAACGAACTTATAACCCAAAAATTTCGCTGCCAACCGACAAAAACTCATACGCTCAGAAAAAATTTCAAAATAATCCATCGGTTGCGCATCTTTCGTATCAATATTAACTTTCAAAACAATTTGTTTTCTGAGGTTATTTACTTTTAAACTATTGCTGGTTGCCGCATAATTGACCCGATCATGAATATCGTCACGCAAATCTTTTTTATTGACAATAACACGATCACGATGCACATCGGATTTATCTGCTAAAATTAAAACTGCCGTAATCTTGTCAACGATTTTCAGATCATCTTTGTCGTGACTAACAATTGCCTGACACACACGAGAAATGTCACCGGGCTCAACTGAGGGAATAAAAATTTGTGAAAACAACATCGCGGCCCAATAATGGTGTTGCGTCCGTCCCAAAAAATTACCCATATCATGGCAATAGCCGGCAATACCAGCTAATTCAACTTCATGTTGATTCATTTTTAACTGACGCGCCAACATCATACAACGATCAGCAACGATATTAACATGCCTCGGACCATGATCAGTATAACCCAAAGCAATCAAATATTTATCCGTTTGTTTGATAAAATTATCAATATACGGATTGGCCTTAACTTTGTCCAAAGTTAATGATTCCATAAAATTTGTCATCTTCCATCAATCGCTAAAAAATTCTTATAATTTAGTGATTGTTTTAATTTATTAATAGTGGCCGAAAAAAATTATAATCTATATCTACGAATAAATCGCAAGCCATTTTACTTGGTGAAAGTTTTAAATGTTGCCATAATCACATCAAAATCATTAACCAAGCTATTGTATTTTGGATCGCCATAATCTTGCGCCTTTGAACTAGTAAAAACATATTTATTATTTTCACCTATAT
>CAZYUN010000066.1:0-4413 GCA_964650755.1 uncultured Gammaproteobacteria bacterium | reverse complement strand
TTTGGTATATGGAGAATTGGTCAATGAAATTGGATTTAATGATTTTATTTAAAACTCCTTTGGCGGTATTTAAAAAACGGCAAGCTGAATAAATTAGCATTCGGTGATAACAAAATGCAAAAAAAATCATTATCAGATAAAAAAATTAATTATCAACAAGAACTCAACCCCGAGCAACTCGAGGTTGTTTTTAATGCTGACGGACCTTGTTTAGTTTTAGCCGGTGCTGGTTCGGGCAAGACCAAAACCTTAGTATATCGCCTCACTTATTTGTTAGAAAAAGGTATTCCGGCTGATAACATTATGTTGTTAACTTTCACCAATAAGGCCTCAAAAGAGATGTTATTTAGGGCCTCAAATGTTTGGGGTGAGCCGATTGTTGGTTTGTGGGGCGGAACCTTTCATCATATCGGCAATCGTTTTTTGCGTCTTTATGGTAATCGCATCGGTATTAATAATAATTTTACTATTTTAGATGAAACTGATTCGCTTCAGCTTTTAAAAAACTGCTTGAATGAAATTCGACCATCTGGCGAAAAAGATTTTCCCAAACCAAAAATTATCCGTTCTATTATTTCTTTAGCTATTAACTTGGGTCGTAAGACCGAATCAGTTGTAGCTGATCGTTATGGTCAAATATCTAATCGCTATATTGATTCCATTAATCAAGTGATTGATTTGTATCAACAAAAAAAACGTGCTAATAATCTTTTGGATTTTGATGATTTATTAGACAGATGGTTGGAATTGTTATTGAAAGATTCAGCACTGGCTTCTTTTTTGGGTAAAAAATTTCAGTATATTTTAGTTGATGAGTTTCAAGACACTAATTATTTGCAACATAAAATCATAACTCATCTAGCTAATCCCCAAAGGAATGTTTTAGTGGTCGGTGATGATAGCCAGAGTATTTATGGTTTTCGGGGAGCGGATGTCAATAATATTTTGGATTTCCCTAAGCATTTTGTTGATGCGAAAATGTTTTATTTATCAACTAATTATCGTTCTACCCCAGAAATATTGTCTTTAGCTAATCATTCAATTGAAAACAATAATAAAAAGTTTGATAAAAAATTATCAGCCGTTTCAGCTTCCGGCACTAAACCGTTTTTATTTAAAGCAGTTGATAATTACGAACAGGCCAATAAAATTGTAGAAAAAATAATTGATTTACATGATTCAAATAATTATCGTTGGAGCGATATTGCGGTTTTATTCCGTTCTCATTTTCAATCTCTAGAATTAGAAATGGAATTGAATAAAAGACAAATTCCTTATCAATTGCGTGGCGGATTGAAATTTTTTGAACAAGCGCATCTAAAAGATATCTCAGCTTATTTAAGGTTGTTGATAAATCACAAAGATGAGATTGCTTGGCGCAGATTGTTGGCACTACAATCCGGTATTGGCGAGGCAACAATTGACAAGATTTTAAAAATTATTAGTGATTTGAATTCATTAGGAGAAATATTATCAGCTGATTTAAAATTGAGTGCAAAAGCTTTATCGGGGTGGCGAGCATTAGTTAAGTCAATGGCGCTACTAGTTAATGTTGAAAGTGATAATCTCAGTGAATTAATTTCAATTATTTTAGATTCCGGTTATGATGCTTATTTGCGATCTAATTTTGAAAATTATCAAGAAAGGTTAGAGGATTTAGAGCAATTGATGACTTTTATTGATAGTTATGAATCTTTAGAAACTTTTTTGGCTGATACTGCTTTAACTGAAAATTTTCAGAAAAACGGAATCGCAAAAGATGATGATAATCAGCGCGATCAAGTTGTTTTGTCAACAATTCACCAAGCCAAGGGTTTGGAATGGCGCGCGGTTTTTGTTATTTCTTTAGCTGAAGGGTTGTTTCCTCATGCCAAAACTTATGATCGTCCGGCCGAATTAGAAGAAGAACGTCGCTTGTTTTATGTGGCAGTCACTCGAGCGCGTGAAAATCTGTATTTGACCTTACCCTTGTTTTCTCGAGACAATCAATTAACCGTTTCTGCTTTTATTAAAGAATTACCCTTTAACGATTATCAAAATTGGGGAGATGATTTTAATTTTGATTCGGATGAAGTTGTTTATGTTGATGAGGATCAGGAATATAAAAATCAATTAGGGGGCAAAAATAAGAAAAAAATACTTGATTTTGATGCTAATTTTGAGTGGTAATTAACCAATTTTTGATATTGTCAGGAATCATTTTTTTTGTTATACTCAAACCATAAATAACTTTATTTATGGAATTTTTTTTAATTATTTTAGTGGTCTTTTTGTTTTTATTAATGGCAGTAATGTTGTTTTTTTTCAATCAAAAACTATCACAATTGTCTGCCGGCAATAAAGAAGATAAAACATCATTATTGTTGTTTGAGCGAATTAAGGAGCTTAATCAAACCATGGATAATAGTATTCGCGGACTTAATCAGACGGTTGATAACAAATTGGCCCAATCTACCCGCCAAATGCAAGAACAATTCAGTCAAAGCGTGGGAATTGTAAAAGGCATAACCGAAAAAATAGTTGAACTACAACAAACCAACAAACAAGTCATGGGCTTTTCTGAACAATTAAAGAATTTAGAAAAAGTTTTGACTAGTCAAAAACAGCGAGGTAATTTAGGTGAGGCGGGATTGCAGTTGGTTTTAGAAAATATTTTACCACCCACTGCCTTTAAATTGCAGTATGGTTTTGATGATGGAGATATTGTTGATGCCGTGGTTTTTACTAAAGATGGCATAATTCCGGTTGATGCTAAGTTTTCTTTGGATAATTACAATCGGGTAGTGAATGAGGATGATGTTGATAGGCGCGCTCAATACGAAAAAGAATTTAAAAATGATTTGAAAAAAAGAATTGATGAGACCAGTAAATACATCAAACCCAATAAAGGAACAATGGATTTTGCTTTTATGTTCATACCAGCTGAAGCGATTTATTATGATTTGTTGGTTAATGAAGTAGGGGCTGTCAAAATCAATACCCGTAGTTTGATTGATTATGCGTTTAAAGAAAAACGAGTGATTATAGTTTCGCCAACAACATTCGCAGCTTATTTGCAGACGGTTTTACAAGGATTGCGGGCTTTGAAAATAGAAGAACAAACCAAAGATATTATCAAAAGAGTTGAGGGCTTAGGCAAACACATCTCTGCTTATGATGAGTATTTCAAAAAATTGGGCAATAATTTGGCAACCACTATCAACTCTTATAATTTGGCTGAGAAAGAATTGAAAAAAATAGATAAAGATGTTATTAAAATTACTGGCGCGGAAAGTTCCATAGAAACATTGCAATTAGAGGGTCCTCGTCAGATTGACGAATAATTAAAATATGAAAAAAATTACCAAATTGATAATTCCGGTGGCGGGATTGGGTAGTAGGATGTTGCCGGCAACTAAAACTCAACCAAAAGAAATGATGCCGGTTCTCAACAAGCCAACTATTCAATATATTGTTGAAAGTGCAGTTAGGGCAGGTATTAAACAGGTGATTTTTGTAACTAGTGCCTCAAAAAAATCCTTAGAGGATCATTTTGATCATCTAGAGCAATTAGAGGATTTTTATTCTAAAAACGGTAAAGAGTGGGCTTATAAAGCAATTAAGGAACCGGCTGATTTGGCTGATTTTGTTTTTATTCGTCAAAAGGGTCCTTATGGCACTGGCACAGCCATACTTAATGCTAAAAATCTAATCAATGAAGATGAGGCCTTTGCTGTTATTTATGGCGATGAAATTTTTGATGATTTTTTAGGCGAGTCGCATTTTAAGAAAATATTTGATATTTATGAGAAATATCACGCTCCGGTTTTAAGTGTTGTTCCAACTGATGATGAAGGAACTAATAAATATGGAATTATAGAAGGGGTTGAGGTGACCGAGAGTGTTTATAGGGTAGATCGTTTATTAGAAAAGCCCGGACCGCAAGCAACGAAAAGTCGCATTTGTGCTGTTGGCGGATATGTTTTAACTCCTGATATCTTTGCGGAATTGGAATTTTTAAGTCAGAAAAAAGATAGGGGAGAGCGTGAGTTTTATTTGACCGACGCGATTGATAGATTGATAGAAAAACGCGATGTTTATGCTAAATGTACTGGTTATAAATATTATGACACTGGTAACAAACTAAGCTGGTTAAAAGCCAATATTGATTTGGGCTTGCTTGACCCCGAAATTAACAGTGATTTAGTCGATTATCTAAAAAATAAGATATCATAAAATCCCCAATCGGGGTTTTTATTTTTTAGTCCTTTTGTGTTATAATACAGCCATGATAAACCAACAAGAAAAATCAATATTAACTTCTTTGGTCAACTTTTTGTTGTCTAATGCTTCTGTTTTTGCTCCAACTGGTGATGGTGGCGGCCATATTAGTCAAATTCATTCTTTTGAAGAAGTTAATTGGAGTGGCGGTAT
>CAZYUN010000065.1:0-4485 GCA_964650755.1 uncultured Gammaproteobacteria bacterium | reverse complement strand
GCTAAAGCGGTTATTGGTACGGCCGGACTGAGTTTACTTGGTGAATGTATTTATCTAAAAAAACCCTACTTGGCTCTACCCATAGAAAAACAAATTGAACAAGTAATCAATGCCGAATATTTAAAAGAATGTGGCTACGGCGATTTTGCTTATCATTGTGATGCTAAAAAAATTGAGGCATTCATTAAACAAATACCCCAATATCAAAAAAATCTTGTTAACGCAGAAGCTTGTGGCAATGAATTGTTATTTGAAAAAATAGACGAGATTATCAAAAATCTTACCACCAAATAATTACTCAATAGTCGGCTTGATTTTTAAGATTTTTTTTGTTATGCTGACTATACATTTCGGGCGCATAGCTCAGCTGGTAGAGCAGTTGCCTCTTAAGCAAACGGTCGCAGGTTCAAGCCCTGCTGCGCCCAACCGATACAACAAGACGCGGTAACGCGTCTTTACTTAAATCAGCACCCGTGGTGAAATGGATATCACGACTGGCTTCGGACCAGTTATTGGGGGTTCGAATCCCTCCGGGTGCATAATTATGGCTAACTATTGTTATCTTAACGGCTCTATCAAGCCACTAGATCAAGCGACAATCAGTATTTGTGATATTGGTTTGTTAAGAGGTTTCTCGGTTTTTGATTTTTTGCGCTGTTATCATGGCAAACCTTTCCTTTTAAAGTGGCATTTAGAGAGATTTAAAAATTCGGCTCAGACAGTCGGCCTGAAAATCCCACTAAAAGATGCTGAGATAGAAAAAATCATCACAACATTGTTAGAAAAAAACAAACTTAAAGAAGCGACTGTTAAAATTTTTTTAAGCGGTGGTTTTAGTGATGATGGATTGCAATACAACAAACTTAAACCGACTTTTTTCATTATCATTAAGCCGGCCATCAAATACCCAAAAAAATTATTCACCGAGGGTGCCAAACTGATAACTCAAGAACATCAAAGAGAAAAGGCCTCAGCCAAAACATCCAACTACCTGACGCTAATGGCATCCTACCAACAAAAACAGCGAGCCAAAGCGATTGAAATACTATACACGCATCGAGGTGAGATTTTAGAGGGTGCTACTTCTAATTTTTTCCTCGTCAAAAATGGCCGACTGATTACTGCCGAAAAAAATATTTTGTTGGGTACCAGGCGCCGATTAATTTTACATCTAGCCAAAAACAAATTTCCAATAGAAGTCAGAAAAATCAGCACTGATGAATTAAAAAATTGTGATGAGGCGTTTATTTGTTCCACCACCAGAAACATCGTGCCTATAGTTACAATAGACAAGAAAAAAATAAAACGAGGACAAGTTGGTCCGATTACCAAACAACTGATGAGCTTGATTGATGAAAAAATAAAAAGCGAGTGCGCTTAATATAAATAAATAATAAAAAAAACAATATGGATTTATTCTCAATTATTTTTCTGATCGTATTGGCAGTAGTTCTTATTTTCGCTTCGGCCTTTACGGTAGAACAACAAAATATTGCCGTTATCCAAAGATTCGGCAAATTCAAAAAAATGTCTTTTTCGGGACTGAATTTCAAAATTCCTTTAATTGATCACATCGCCGGCAGAATCAATTTGCGCATCAATCAATTAGATGTCAAAATTGAAACTAAAACCGAAGACAATGTATTTATTCATATGACAGTCGCGGTTCAATACCAGGTCTTGCCTGAAAAAGTTTATGATGCTTTTTATCGACTTATCAACCCCAAAGAACAGATTTCTTCTTATGTTTTTGATATTGTCAGGGCTCAGGTTCCTAAATTGAAACTTGATAATGTTTTTGAAAACAAAGACGAAATTGCCAACACTATCAATACTGAGTTGTCTCATGTGATGGCGGATTTTGGTTATCAAATTGTTAAATCTTTAGTCACTGATATTGAACCGGACCAACAAGTCAAAGCGGCGATGAACGAAATCAATGCAGCTCAAAGATTGCGTGTTGCGGCTCAAGAAAAAGGCGAAGCCGAAAAAGTTTTAATGGTCAAAAAAGCTGAAGCAGAGGCCGAAAGCAAAAAACTTCAAGGTGAGGGTATTGCCAATCAAAGACGAGCTATTATTAACGGCTTAAAAGAATCGGTTGATGATTTTCAAAAATCAATCAAAGGTTCTACCGCCCAAGATGTAATGAATTTGGTAATGGTTACTCAATATTTTGATACACTTAAAGATATTGGTGCTTCATCTAAAGCTAATGCGGTTTTTATTCCTCATTCACCCGGAGCGGTTGCTGACATGACTTCTCAAATTCGCAATGCGTTATTACAAGCCGATAGCGTTAAGGAATAATTTTAAAAATTGACTTCGTTAATTTAATTTTAGAAATAGCTAACAAAAAAGACGGCTGAGTCAGCCGTCTTTTTTTATTTTTACTCTCTCGCTCTGCTTGTCCTAGATTGGTGTCAAATCCTGCGCCAGCTCGTATTTGCCGACACTCAACTTCGCGCTCTCGCGCTTGTTTCATTTCCAACCTGTTCGAGTCCCTTAATCCGAGATAATTAAAAAACACTCTTAGTGAGTGTTCTTAAATTATGCTCTATTCTTGAATTAGTGCGAACCCATTTCGCCGCCTGCGGGGTGGCGAGACCCCCCCCGCGAAAATCAGGAACGGCGGCGAAGCCGCAGGAATGACAATTTCAATTTTTTCTTTGGCGGAATTCAATCCAAGAATTCGCGAAGCGAATACATAAATAATAAAGAATTTTTATGAAAATTTCAATTTTAGAAAAAGATAGAGCCCCAAGCAGAAACGTGTTCTGCGAGGGGCTCGTGTTGGGATGTTTCATTCGTAGTCAGAGAAGTACTTCTCGACACAGGGCTGCTCGCTCACGAGGCGAAGGGCGATCTTGACGTTGAAGGTCGAAGCCATCTCCTCGGCCAGTTGCCTGACCAATTCGACGTGCTTGCGGCCATACGCATCGAAAACCCAGTTCTGCTCGGTCGCGCCGTGCGGGCTGTTTCTGAACCAGACTATGCCAAGAAACATCCGCCGCGGCTCTTGCTTGATGAGGCCGAACAGATACGTTCTCGGCTTCGCTTCAGGGTCCTTTCGCAGGATTCCGAGCGAATCGTTCTCAATCAGCGAGCGAGCCGCCATGCCCGTGGTGTTTGCGAGGTCAAATCCCTTCGAGAGAAGAAACCTCCCAACCTTGATCGAAAGGGACTCCTGATAGTCCACTACATTCATCGTCTGCTCCTTTCTGTTTGGAATATGCTGAATCTAGCCACGTTGACCAGATCTTGCATTATCATAGCATATATAGAGTTATATGTCAAGAGCAGCGGTGGCAACAAAAAATCGGCATTTTTGCCGTCTTTTATCAAAAATTTTCTTATGTATTTTGGGATTAAAAAATTTTCTTTTCCCTGAATGCAAAACCGACAATTAATTTTTGAGCCAAAAATCCAATACGTTTTGACCGCCGAGCGAAGCGAGGCGACTGTCTCAAACTTGCAATTTCTTAAATTATGCCCGGAGTGGGACTTTCGCGCATCGCTCTCGCTCTGCTTGTCCTAGGTTGGCGTCAAATCCTGCGCTAGCTCGGATTTGCCTACACTCAACTTCGCGCTCTCGCGCTTGTTTCGTTTCCAACCTGTTCGATTCCCTTAATCCAAGATAATTAAAAAACACTCTTAGTGAGTGTTCTTAAATTATGCCCGGAGTGGGACTCGAACCCACACGGAGTATTATTCCAAAGGATTTTAAGTCCTTCGTGTCTACCAGTTCCACCATCCGGGCCTAATAAACAATTCAAAATGATTTTTATTTTATCTCCTAAAGCGGCGAACCGGATTCGAACCGGCGACCTTCTCCTTGGCAAGGAGACGTTCTAGCCAACTGAACTACCGCCGCACTTTTATATAAAACCGATTAAAATTATCAAAATACCACAAAATTAGTATAGCAAAAAAAAAATTTTCAGTCAAGAAACAAAAAACCGGCCCCAATGGAGCCGGTTTTAAAATCATAAAATTAAATTAATCCCGCATTATCTTCATAAGTTTTCTTGTCAATATAATTCTGTTTATACAAAGCCGACAAAGAATTATCCATAGTTACCATTCCATCTTTAGCGCCGGTCTGAATTACTGTCTTGATTTGAGAAATCTTGTTTTCTCTGATCAAATTGGCGCAAGCCGGAGTATTAATCAAAATTTCGCGAGAAGCGACTCTGCCACCACTGACTGCCGGCAACAATTTTTGCGTAATAACTCCTCGCAAAATAATAGACAACTGCATTCTCACTTGATTTTGTTGGTGTGGTGGAAAAATATCAATAATACGATCAATGGTTTGTGAAGCACTATAAGTATGCAAAGTGGCAAAAACCAGATGTCCAGTTTCGGCTAAAGTGATAGTGGTGGCAATCGTCTCTAAATTGCGCATTTCACCGACCATAATGACATTAGGGTCTTGTCTTAAAACATGGGTCAAACCATCTTGAAAAGACAACATATCCAAACCCA
>CAZYUN010000064.1:1413-4498 GCA_964650755.1 uncultured Gammaproteobacteria bacterium | reverse complement strand
AAACTTCACTACCGGCACTCACCTGTCCATAAGCTTGATAAGCGGTAGCCCGAGGATTTAGGGCATTGGTTTTTTCAAATTTCAAATTATCAACAAAAATTTCTCTAACAGATTGATCGGCAAAAATTTTAAAAGCCACTTTAGAAGCACCCAAAGGGGCCTTAAAATGACAAGAAACTCGATTAGAATTGATAGTTGTAGAAGCTGGACTATTATATAGAGTAAATGTTTGACCATCGGTAACAGTACAATCAGTAAAAAATCCATTCAGAAACTCGCCACTAGCATCAACAAAATTAACAACCTCGCCTCCATTAGTAAAAATTTGGAACTCCCAACGCGCAATACTTGCATTGCCTAAAGCGGTTTGAGACGCATCATAAGAAACAGCATAATATTCACCCGGCTGAACATTAACTGATTTGTAATTACTATTAATTTCTCCGTCATTATATAAGATTTTTGCTCGATCACCGGCAATTTGAATGCTATCACCCAAATATTGCCAAGAAGCCAAACCACTCTCAAATCCACCATTATATAACAAATTAGGAGCGATTGAAGAGGTATTAGACAAAATATCTGAATTAGTGCGAATAAATCTAGAACAACCTTCGGCATTAGCGGGACAACCTTGAGCATCACGATCCAAATAAATATTGGAATTGCTGTTTGATGGTGCGCGAGAATTATATAATTTTATTCCACTATTAGCGCAATTAACATTTAGCTCTTTAATAGAAACATTATCTAAAGATACATCCGAATTAGTATTGGCATAAGTCATCACTACGACATAAAAATCTTCAAAATCTCCGCTATTAAAAGATGCGGTGATGGTGGTACTGGCATAATTACCATACAAACTACGACTCACTAAAAGATTTTCTACATTATTAAAAGTATTTAAAGTCGGATCACCCCCATAAACCGCCAACATCACGGCCCCCGAATTAACATTGCCTTGAATTTCAAAAGTAAATTCGTATGGTTTGTTTTTTTCGGTGCCGATTTTTTGACTATAAGTAATTAGTCGCGCCGGATTATTAAAAGAAACTAATTTTAACGCTGAATTGTCGCGGTAGTGTCGATTGTTATTATTGTATGTTGATAATTCATCACTCCAATTAGAAGCATTAAAATCTTGTCCGCTTTCGCTATTATTAAAATCTCCATTAACAACCTTGTTGTTGGGACTGGTATAACAACGACCGGGAGTACAACTGATTCCGCCCTTAGGGATAGTACAAGAACTGTCTATACCAATAATAATCTTACATTCTTTAGTATCATCAAGCCAAGAGCAAAGACCGGTTAAGTTTTCGCAATTAACTTTAGAACATCCAGTTTTAATCTGGGCTCTACCCGAAGGATCAAAGAATTCACCTTCTTTAATTTTAAATTCTCCAGACGAAATCAAAGTATCAACGATTGCCGGAGCATAACGATATATATTACCCAACAAAATATCACCATTCCATTCTTTAGAGATAGTATTGAATATGGTGGCATAAGAACGGCATCCGGCATTTTGAGCCGAGCAATTAGAAAAGTCCAAAGTATTAGCCAAATAAGAAGCTTCTTCTCCTAAACGGGATTTGTATGATTGGCAAGAAGCATAACGAGCATCACAGGATTTGCCTAAACGCCAAATATTTCTTTCTTCCTGACAATAACCATAAGACAAACAAGCGCCATTATCATCTTCTTTCAAACATTGTTGCTCATCGGCACAATATTCATTACGAGAAATAGTGTTATTTTGTTCAGTTTTTAAATTATTTTGCGCGCCATAACCCAAACGACGGCAATAAGTTTCGGGCGCTTTTAAGACCCAATAAGGATCAATTAAACGATAGAAAGGAGAACCGGGATTATTATATTGGCTCATAATATCAGCCAAAGAAAACTTTTGATCACTGGGGCTTTCTTGAATAATTCTCGCGGCAATCTCCCAACCGACGGGAACGATTCTGTATTTTCTTAGAATCAAAATTGAGCGATAAGAAATGACTGTGTCTAAACTTTCAACACGATTTGCCTTGGGCGCGAAAGTTCTGTTAGCAATAGCATCCTTATCACTACCAGTTTCACTTTTCAACAAATCCTTAACATATTTCTTTTGTTTGATGATTTCAGAAAACTTCGGATCAATCACACAGTCAGTTGGTCCGGGATTGTTTTTAACCCGATCATCGCATTGAGTAAGTTTCACTAAAATATCATACTTGCCACCGCTTTTGTAATTACCTTCTAAAAATTTAGCAAAACGCTCTTGCGCACCAGAGATACCCGTCACAATCGGGCTACTGTTTGGATTAAAAAGATTTGGAAACTTAGGCCAATCAAAACTTTTTGCAGGGTCACCAATACCACCAGAAGAAGAGAAAAATCCTGTTTGTAAATTTTTTAAGAATTGAGATACTAAGGTATTTAAAAATTCCTCAATAATATCAAAGACGGTTCCCGTAAAAACATCTTGACCAATTTTACTATCTTTAAATGATTCCATTAAGGCCTCTTTAACCATTGTGCCGGGAGTGAGAATATTTTTGGCAATATTTTTAACATCTGTAAACAAATCATTAGTATCTGCTGCTTTCTCTGCTTCTTTCACCGCATCAGCGACATAACTATTGCGTCGATCGGCCATGATCATATAATAAGTAATGTCATTTTCGCCCGGAGTTAAAGCAGTTTGATAATCAACGACAAAATTTGCTTGTTGAATAGCACTCTCCCAATTAGAAGCAATCTCAGAAAAAGAACAACGGGGCTGTCTGGCCTCTTTGTAGTTAAGCGAGGTTTGAATAACTAAACGCATTCTAAAATCCGGTTGACACAAATCCATACCAAAGGCATTACCAAAACCATCTATAAAATCACCCAAAGCCACATCAGCGGCATTGGTCAAATAAGCACCCCAACCCTCGGTAATAAATAGTGGTTTTTGTCCTCTACCACCAGAGGCCACCCAAACCGCAGTATCATGAGCGATTTGACGACCAAACATAGAAATGGAATTCTTAAAAGCAGCGGCAATCGCTTCACGCCGGCGCTCTTTTGCCTCTTCTTTGGCGATTTC
>CAZYUN010000064.1:0-1313 GCA_964650755.1 uncultured Gammaproteobacteria bacterium | reverse complement strand
CCAATAATGATAATTGATAGTAGATAATAACCTTTATTTAAACCAAAAAAAGATCCTTTAGACATAAAAATTAATTTGATTGATTTAATTTTGTCGTTAATTGATTGATAAACATAGTTTTTAATTCCTCATCAGAAACAGAATTCAATAAAGTCGCTGAAGCGCCGGAATTAACCATCAATTGCCTGATTTGAGCGCCTGATAAATTTTTTAGATCGTCTACACTGGAAATATTTAGAGCCGACAAATCATTGCCTGAAATTTGAGGCGTATAAGCAGAAGTTGAAGTGGTTTCTAAAAAAGCCACATCATAACCGCCATCCTGAAAAAACTTAGCTGAATCTGGATTGTCTTTTAGATAGGTTTGAAACTGCGAGACCAAATCCTCATCAGAAAAAGCGTTTAATTCTTCTTCGGTAGCGCCATTTTGTTTCATTATAGAACGAATATAATCAGCGGTAATCGGTTTTTTAGCGACAGTTGGCGGAGCAGTTTGAAGTTGTGGCACTGAGGATGTTCTAACCACAGAACCAGAATCTCCCAAGCCGGCATCAATATCATTAAAGGTATCATTTAAGACCACAAATCCATCAAAACAATCTTGACCCTCGGGACAATTAGGATTGGAACCGCGAGCAACCTCTAAAGCGTCATCAATAGCATCACCATCAGAATCGCTCAAATAGGGGCTGGTTTTATGTTGATTAACCTCTAAATAATCAGATAACCCATCATTATCAGTATCTAAACTTTGAAGCGCCAACAACTCAAAACGCTTTTGTTCAATAAGTTTTTGTTCTTTTTCTTGACCAATTTTAATAATATTAGCGAAGGGATTTTGTAGATCATGAAACCAAAAAGCGCCACCAACAAATAACACAAAAAAACCAAATAACAAAATAAAAGTTGAGATGATTTTTTCTCGCTTGGTGAGAGCTTGATTTAATTGTTGTGAAGTTAATTGACTCCCATCTTCAATAACTTCTTGAAATTCTTCCCCTTCCATTTAGCTGTGGATAATTTATAAATTAATTATAGCACATTTAAACTTTTGCAACAAATATATTACAACATAAATCAGATCAAAAAAGAAAGAGTGAGAACTCTTTCTTTAATCAAGTTAAAAAGTCAAAATAAAAGCCACTAAAGATCTAAATATTGCCAACCAAATCAACCCAATTAGCCACGCTCAAATCCTGTGCTCTAATATCACTACGCAAATTTAAATTATTTAAAACATCCTCAACTGTTATAGGATTCTTCTTTAAGCCCGATGCTAAATTATTTTTTAGTTGTTTTCTTTTTGAAGCAAA
>CAZYUN010000063.1:0-4559 GCA_964650755.1 uncultured Gammaproteobacteria bacterium | reverse complement strand
TTCCATAGCCGTAACCTTACGGCTTTTTTTATTTGTCTTTTATTTTTACACTCAATTTTGCTAGATACAATCCCTTAATATAATTTAAAAAATTAATTAAAGAGCGCCAAATGGTTTTTTCTAAAACCATAATTTCAGTGTTAGCCAAATAGGGCATCAACAATCCCCTGCGCCAACTCCAACCATAATACGACGCTCTTAACATTTTTCCAAAATCACCATGAGTCACCAACAAAATATTGCGACCTTCAATTTTTTTCAATTGTTCCCAAACTGAAACTGCTCGTTGATAGGCCTCAGGAAAAGTTTCTAACCCTTCACCCGATAAAAAATAATCAACTTGATCAGTAATTAAATAATCATCAGTTAGGGTGCGAATTTCTTGAGACGCCCGACCAGTAAAAAAACCAAATTCCCTTTCAATCAATTGATCCATTACTTGAGGTTGAGGCAAGGAGGCGGTCTGAGTTATTAACTCGGCTGTCTGCCGACAACGTTTAAGCGGAGAAACATAAACCACATCAATCTGTTCTGATCCGGAAAGTTTTTTTAATTTTTTACCAGCTAATATTGCTTGCTGTCGACCCAAATCAGTCAAATCGGTATCACGCCGACCATTCAAAATGCCTCTAACATTATCAGTATCTTGACCATGTCTAATCACAAAAATTTTTCTCATAACAATAAAAAATTAAAGATTATTTACTGTGATTAATTTTAACTTAAAAAAAGAGAAAAATCCATAATTTTTAAAAACAAAAACTCCGCCGATAAACAGCGGAGTTTTTTATTCGTATCAATCTATAAGCCGAATTCTGTATCTTTTATTAGCTTGCGCCGATAATTGACGATAGCCATCTGTCTGTCGTCAGCATTACTGCCGAGATCAAGCTCCCTTCAAGGGATTGCACCAGGTAGAGTTTACCACGGGTTCTCCATCGCTGGAGGCCGAGCGATTTAGCTGATAATTTAAAGAGATATCTCAGCTTCAAATTAAAAACACAATCGCACTTTTCACCTTTCGCTATTATAGTCAGCAAAACCGACTGAAATAGTTAGTATTGTCTCTGTGGAACTGGTCCTCTGCCAGCGTTACCACTGACAGGATGGGCGTTACCCATTACCGCGACATCCGCCCAATGGACGGAAGGGTGTTCGGACTTTCCTCCCTCTGCCACAAAGTGACAAAGAGTAGCTATCCGATTGCTACGAACTATATAATTATATCATACGAAATAGATTTTGTCAAGATATTAGCTTGATTATTAGTGATATATTTGCTATAATAACATCTATTAAAAATAATGCGGGATCGTCTAATGGGTCGCAGTCGTCTGCGACAGGTTAGAAGCGAAGTGAGCCAGCAGGCGAAGCTGAGCGATCAAAAATATGCCTGTGACATATTTTTGCTAACCCTGGACAGGGCCATGCCCGTACGCTAATAGATCTTAAAGTTAGATATCAGAAAGATAAACAATTATTAATGCGGGATCGTCTAATGGTAGGACACGCCCCTCTGGAGGGTGGTATCATGGTTCGAGTCCATGTCCCGCAGTTTGTAAATTTAAAAACGCCTGTTGAGGGTGTTTTTAAATTTATATTCTGTCAGATTGGACTCGAACAGGTCAGAAGTAAGCTATGAGTAAAATTGGAAAATTTTGCAAATAAGCGAGCGTCACTAATCGCGACCACGGGAGCGATTAGTGCTGACCGCGACAACGCAGCTGTTTTGCTTTTCCGACAAAACAGCGAGGCGGAAGTCCATGTCCCGCAGCCAGTTTATCAAAACACCCTATTTTATAGGGTGTTTTTGTATATTGTAATGTGGACGTAGAACCGCTGGATATTTCAAACTTGTAATGATATAATTTGAAAAGAAAATTATTTAAATTTATGAAAGAAAAATTAAATCCCAAAAATGTTCTGGATAATAATACATTAGATCTGGAAAATGATCGGCCTAATCTTAGGTTAGAAATAAATAATGAGGCCGAAAGAAGTTTGGAAGAATTTATGCCTGTTAAACAAAGTGATAGTAATCAAGAAACGCGAAACCTTAAGAAGGCGTTAGATGAAAATGTAGATAATATTAGAGTTAGAAAACCTAAATATGGAAGAACCAGAATATCAACGAATGAACGCTTAGAAAAAATTAAACAATCATCATCCAAGATACCTAGGTTGATTGAGAGAATAGAGATAATAAAAAAATGTTTGCCATATCCTAATGGCGAAGTTTTTGTTAATAAAATAAACCAGATCAGAGAAGAGATTGAATCATTATTAAAGAATGAATCCGAACTTATATCTATTGGTGAAAATGAAGGTATGCAAGATAGTTTCTATCAACTAACTGTAAAGCCGGAAAATCAACTGGCGACAATTGAGAGAGAATTTTTAAATGATGCAGAAAATAAACTCAATGAGTTTTTTAGGCCATTAGTCAATACTGCTCGCAGCGATGTCAGAAGATTTTTAATCAAGCATTTTAATACTACCGATATTCCTTTTACTGAGGCACAAAAAAATATTACGGAAAAATGGCGGATTGAAAAGCCAATCGTATTTAGGTTCCACACCAATCTATTTAATGTTGGAGACAAAACGGATAGATCCGGAGTTTTAGGAAAAACCGATGGTGAGTCAATCGAAGTATTTATGAATGATATAACTTTTCTTACTAACGACAAGCTTGATGAGGGTGAGCTTTTAGATACGTTAATTCATGAAATAGTTCATACTGTTTCGGATATTTCTGAAAAAGGCTTCGGCCTTGAACAAGAGGCGGTCATAAATAACCAAGATAAAAACGAACCAGAATCATTGAAAACAAAAACTAGATTAAACGAATTAATGACTCAGGTCATTACTATGGAGATTGCCTCTAAGCATTTTAAAAAAGATGAAATTCATCCGATAAATTTTAAAAGAACGGAGCAACAGCAAATAACCGGATACCAACATCTAGTAAAACCATTCCTTGAGCTCAAAACGCGATATCCTGAAGAAATTAATCAACTAATAAAAATAGCAACCAATACTATGTTACAAGGAAATTTCGATAATTTGAAGAAATTTTTATTTCAGAATAAAAATATAGCGGATGAACTAGAAAGAATAATTAAATATTAGTTATCAATATTTTTATGAAAAGTAAAGAAATTGTTAAATTACCACCTAAATATTCTAGCCGTATTGAAATTATTAATACTTCAAATATTGAATTTAAAAAAAATCGTTTGAGACAAAAAATTTTAGCCGAAACTGAAGAAAATTTAGAAGCTGAAACATCTTTAATGAAAATAGACTTTGCAATGCTTCGAATCATTATAATAGATAGATTGCGAGAAATTTGTCCAGAGCTTATCGAAGAAAATGTAAATGTATTAACTCCCGATAAAATAAAATTTAAAAAACAATTGGGAGTAAGTTTTACCCCAGGAGAACCAGCACGCTATGATCCCCTTAGTAATTTAATAACTATTGAATATAATCAACTTAAAAGAATATATGGCGATGCTGCGGCAAGAGCATTACAGTATGTGTGTTTTCATGAAGAAATTCACGCCATTTCAAAAAATGTTTGTGAGTATGGGACTTATGAAAACAACATATTACAAAATGGGTATCGATATATGGGGATCTACGATAGTTATCCATTAGTAAGCTTCGATGAAGCGGTAACTGAAAAAATGACTAGAGAAATTATCACTGAATATGAAAAAAGAAAAGGCACACCCATACTTGATGGGTTAAAATTAGCTTATGAAAAATTGGTGTCATTTTTAGATTTATTAATTCAAAAAATTAGTGAGAAAACCGGTATTCACGAATCGGTAATTTGGAAAAAAATACAACGGGAAAAGATTATTGGCAAAGAAAACGGCGTAGAAAGTGTTATGGATAGATTGGAGCAAATATTTTCATCCGAATTTGTTAATAAAATTATAGAAAATGATATAGTTGGTGCTATAACAGAAATAAATAATGATAATCCGAATACAGCAAACAAAACGAAATAATAAAACAATTTTACAAATATATCTATGTTGTGATCTATTACGAGAATCATTTAAAATATTAAAATCACCCTTAAAGTTTAGGGGTGATTTTATTTTACAAAAACTTATTATAAAACCATTACAATAAACTAAATCAAATAAAAAAACTACGATACTTGACAGTAGTAAATTTATCATATATTCTAATCTAATCCTTAATTCTTAGATTCAAACATAAAAAGGAGAAAAATCGATGGATCCAAGCCAACGACAGAAGACAACAAAAAGTTGGGGCATACAATATCAGAGCCCAATGTGGCATGAATTAAGAATTGCCAGCAAGATGAATGCCTGCAAATGCCTAAGATGCCACCAAAACTTTAATCCCGGTAAGGCCGATGAGTATTTGAAATTTGTTGGTTTTACGACTGGACCTTATGTACCACCATCATGTACGCCTGACGCCATTGGGGTGATTATCAAGGCCTGCCCGTTTTGTTCAGCACTTTATTATGAACACATTACCAAACGTGGACTCGAAATTTTTCAGAAGGATGA
>CAZYUN010000062.1:0-4629 GCA_964650755.1 uncultured Gammaproteobacteria bacterium | reverse complement strand
GAATTATAACTTAACACTTCACCATTAACCGTTAGATCTTTAGTGGGGGTGCTTGTACCAATGCCGACATTACCATTAAATGTAGTGGTAGCAAAAGTATTTGTCGCTGTAAAAGTATTAGCAACACTTAAATAAGGAATCGAAGCAGAAGCAGCGCTCCAAATCGGGTCTGATTCAACGGTTAAGTAAGAACCAATTGGTTGATATGGCAAAGAAGTCGAGGCAGCCATAAATACGGGGTCCGATTCAACCGTTAAGTATGAGCCAACGGGCTGGTAGGGAAGAGAAGTCGAGGCGGCCATAAAGACTGGATCGGTTTCAGAATAAGCAGTTAGATAACCGGCGTCATTGGTCCATTGAGAGACAGTTGAGGTAGCAAAATTTTCAACATTAAGACCGGAAATTGTTGAACTGGCAATCGCTCCGCCGGTGATAACCGCATTGGAAGAATAAAAATTAGTAGAAGTTGAATTAATTACCACCGAAGAAGACGCATTCAAATCTTTGATATTGGCGGTAGAGGTTACATTCAAATCAGTAACCGCCAAATTATTACCAGTCGCATCACCAAAAACCAAAGTAGTAATATTAGCCAAGGTCGCCGTTAAACTATCAAAAATTGCGCTTAAAGCATTAATAATACCGGCAAATAAATTAGTAGAAGTAACTGAAGTAATTGAAGCGTTATCGCCAAAAATATTAGTAGAAGTCAAAGTAGTAATAATCGCCGAGGTGTTAGTAACATCAGAGCGCATAAACGAAGTAGTCGCCAAACCATCAAACTTTTGAGAATTAAACGCATTAGGAACCGCACCCAAAATCTTTCTGGGCAACAAAGTTTCCCAAGACGGCACACCAGTTCCGCCAACTGATAACTCCAAATAAATCTCTTGATTAAAATCCAAGCCCGACAAATCAGCCAATTCACCCAAAGAAACACTAAACAAACCACTAGAAACACTCACCTTATTGGCATTAATACGATCTTCACTCCATAGCACAGAAGCACAACCGCTATCAGCGCACAATCTAAAAGACATGTTATAGTCGCCATTAGCAACCGGACTACCACCAGAATCAAGCAATTTTCCCTGATAATTAATATAAGGAGTAAATGCTCCGCTAGCTATTTTTACACAACCAAAACTAAACAAAAAGGCAATAAAAATCAAAGAAAATACTAATATCTTTCTAGAAAATAAATATGACAAAAAGTCCAAATTGTGTTTGGTTTTTCTGTTTTTAAATTGGAATTCACCTACCATTATGTTCTTTGTTTTTTTAATCAAAAGCTTAACCGAATAAAAATAAATTTTTAATCAAAAATTAAGCCAGGTGATATATTTATTATAACACAAAAAACTATCTTTTTCAAAATAAAAATATTAAAACTGTGGATAAATCAATTTAATTATTTTCATAAGATTAAAACATAACAATCACAAGTCAAAAATTGACTAAATAAATTAAAAAAATCGCCACTATAGCGATTTTAAAATAGTCAAAAACAAAAAATACAAGCAATAATCTATAAATACCTTGCTAAAAAAACCAAAATAATCAAAAACAACCAAAAATAACTCCAATTAAACTTCAAAACATATTTTTTAGGGCGATAAACTTCAACATTAAACAAAAACATAAATAAAATATAATTATTAATCTCAATAAATTATTTTGATCTGAATCTTTTTTTTAATTCAACTATAGTTAAACGATTTATTTTTTGTAGACGACGGATTTCTTGGATTCTTGATAAAGCGCGACTACGATCATACAAACGATAACCGCCGGGAGTCGCTTCGGCAAACTTTAATAAACCCTCTTTAGTCCAAAAATTAATAGCTGACGGAAAAACCCCAGCCAAAATAGCCAATTCCCCTATTTTTATTAGATTTTCGGCAATTTTTTTGTTTTTCATAAAGTATGAAGTATAAAGTAAAACTTAATACTTAATAGTTTCTAAAAAAATTATACAATAAATAAAAAAATAAAGCAAATAATAATATTAAACAATCAATGGACAATCAAAATAAAATAAAACCAATTTGACAACCCAAATATAAAAACAGCAATAACAAAACAGCGACGCTCATTCAGAACGTCGCTGTTTTTATAAACCGTAATTTAATAATTTTACAGATGAAATCCGGTACCGGCAGGAATCTTTCTACCAATAATAATATTTTCTTTAAGTCCCGATAAATCATCGGTTTTTCCGGTAATCGCAGCATTAATCAAAACCTTCGCTGTTTCTTGGAAAGAAGCGGCCGCCAACCATGATCTGGTTGATAAAGAAACCTTAGTAATGCCCAACAACAATCTTTCAAATTCCATTAATTTTTTCTTGTCTTTAGTTAAAGCTTGATTAGCCGAAACAGCGTCCATATATTCAATAACTTCGCCCGGCAAAAAGTCAGAATCACCTGAATCAATCACATAAACTTTAGAGAACATTTGTCTAATGATTGTTTCTACGTGTTTATCATTAAGTTTTTGTCCTTGGCTAGAATAAATATGTTGGATTTCTTTCATGATGTATTGTTGGGTGAATTTTTGACCCTTCAATTTATAAATCTGATGCAAATCCAAAGAACCTTCGGTTAATTGATCGCCGGCCGAAACTTTTTGACCATCTTTTATCATGACTGACTTGATTGAAGACACCAAATATTCTTTAACACCAATTTCTTTGCCCAAAACATATAAAGCATTGCCATCAATTCTAACACCACCAGCTAAAGGTGAAATAACCTCAGCTGTGCCGTTTTTAATCAACAATTGACCCTCAACTACTCCTTGGCCATCAGTTACCAAAACTTCAGCTTTTTTGGCCTTAGGAATAGTAAATTTCTTTTCTAATACTTTCTCATAAGAAATTTCTAAAACCCTTTCTTTGCCGGAAGTTTTAACAACGGTTTCACCATCACTACCAACAATTTCGCGCTGTCGCGGTTCTTTAATCTTAACGACGCCATCAACTTCAGCCACAATCGCCTTGTTTTTTGGAGCACGAGCTTCAAAAATTTCTTCAACACGAGGCAAACCTTGAGTAATATCCCCTTCTGACGCCACACCTCCAGTATGGAAAGTTCTCATAGTCAACTGAGTTCCCGGTTCACCAACTGATTGAGCTGCTACAACACCAACCGCAGTTCCCAAATCAACCTTCTTATTATAAGCCAAATCATAACCATAACATTTGGCACAAATACCTCTAGTATTTTTACAGGTCATAACTGAACGATAACTAGCTTCTTCAATTTCATTGTTACCGATTTTTTCCAAAACCTCTTCAGTTACTAATTCGCCAGCTTGAGCCACGACCTTACCTTTAATTACCAAGTCCTTCGTCAAATAACGACCGAAAATTCTATTGATCAATTTGTCTCCCATTACTTCTGACTCTTCTTTGGTAACAGTAATACCCTCGTTATCACCACAATCATCATTCATAACCACCATCTCTTGAGCTACATCAACCAAACGACGAGTCAAATAACCGGCAGAAGCGGTTCTTAAAGCAGTATCAGACAAACCCTTTCTTGCGCCATGAGAAGAAATGAAAAATTCCAAAACATTAAAGCCGTTTTTAAAATTATTCTTCACCGGCAATTCAATAACTTCATAATTCGGGTTAACCACCGGTCCCTTCATGCCAATCATCTGCGACAACTGGCCCCAAGAACCTCTGGCTCCGGAATCAATCATCGCTAAAATAGGATTACCCTCACTCATTGATTTTTTAACATTGTCAAGAATTTGAGTATTGATCTTTAACCAATTCTCAACAATTTTTTCATGACGTTCATCTTCAGTTAATAAACCCATCATATATTGAGAATCAATAACATCAACCTCGTTATTTCCTTTAGTAACTAATTCTGATCTGCCCTCAACCTCAACCAAATCAGCCATACCCAAAGATTGAGCCGACAAAGTCAAATATTTAAAGCCGGTGTCTTTAAGATTATCTAAAGTTTTAACAGTAGCTTCTGGTCCAAAATGATGCAAAATATCGGCTAAAATTTTAGATAAATCTTTTTTACCGCAACGTTTATTGATAAAATCAAAATCTTCAAGCAAAACTTCATTAAAGAAAATCCTACCCAAAGAAGTTTCTAACATTACTTTTTTATCTTTTTTACTATAGGGCAATTTAATTTTGCTTTGTAATCCGATAATACCTTTATCCATCGCTAAAATCGCTTCATTAACTGAAGAAAACAAACGAGCCGGCAATTCTTCATCCATTGTTGTCAAATAATAACAACCCCAAACAATATCCTGATTAGGTGTTACGATCGGTTGTCCATTGGCCGGCTTCAAAAGATTTTTAGAAGCCAACATTCTTTCTTCGGCTTCACGATTAGCATCCGCAGACAAAGGCACATGAACCGCCATTTGATCGCCGTCAAAGTCAGCATTAAAAGCGGCGCAAACCAAGGGATGGATTTGAACAGCCAAGCCCTCAATCAAAATTGGTTTAAAGGCCTGAATACCCAAACGGTGAAGAGTTGGAGCACGATTCAATAAAACGTGAGCGTCTTTAACAACATCTTCCAAAATATCCCAAACATCATCGTGTTTAGCGTCAATATAACGATTAGCACTGCGAATATTATGAAC
>CAZYUN010000061.1:0-4646 GCA_964650755.1 uncultured Gammaproteobacteria bacterium | reverse complement strand
TCACGATTAATAATCGCTCCCAATTGCTGTAAAATCAATTCATTAACTTTTATCATTCGATCAGACATAAAATATAGCTGGATTTATAATATTTTTATCACGCCCAATAATCGGCTTCAGACAAAAATTTCAAAACACACTTAAGTTATAAATATTAATTATAAAATTCAAGAATATCATGCTCTTCAATCGCCGTCTTACCCTCAAAAGTAAGTCCGCATTCCTGACCCTCGGCGACGTTTTCTACCGATTTTCTAAAACACTCCAAACGACTGACTTTGCCTACACCCATTGCTTCACCGCCTCTAACAACAATCGCGGTATCAGTAATCACTAAACCACCCTCAACCACCTTGCCACCAATAATCATATTATTTTTTTCTCGACGGAAAACTTTTAAGACCTCTAATTTGCCAATCAAACGGCTTTTCTTTTCTTTTGTTTTTAGTAATTTGATTTCTTCTTCAACATCTTCTAACAAGTGATAGATGACTTCATATAATTTAATTTCTATTTTTTTGTCACGTGCCAAAGTTTGGACCGCTAATTGTGGCTTGATTTTGAAGCCGATAATTTTAGCTCCGGTTGCTTCGGCCTTCGCCACATCAGCTTCTGAAATAATACCCAAGCCCTTGCCGACAATCTTGATTTTAATATCTGAAGTTTCTTTTTTTGCCAAAGATTCAATAATCGCTTCTAAAGATCCTAAAACATCGGCTTTAATAATCAAATTAATCGCTTTTTGTTTGTCAGAATTATCTTCAGAAACATTCATTGAACTAACAGAAAAATCTTTTTGTTGGCTCATTTTTTTGTATTTCAAATCACGATTAAGATTTTTTAGATCACCACAGGCCTCAACAATACTGCCGACTTCAGGAGCTAATTTTAATCCGATAATTTTGGCCGGTGTGCCGGGAACCGCTGATTCAATCAACTCACCCTTATAATCTTTAAGCGCCCTGACCTTACCGCAAAAATCAGAACCCAAACACAAATTATCACCAATACGCAAAGTTCCGGCTTGCACTAAAATAGTAGCAACCGAACCCTCGCCTTTATTGACTTTTGATTCAATAACGGTACCAATAGCTGAACGATTAGCATCAGATCTAATTAAATCCTTATTTAATTCAGCAACCAACAATAATGTTTCTAATAAATCCGTAATACCAGTTCCTTCTTTAGCGGAAACAGGCACACAAACGACATTACCACCCCAATCCTCGGGCAATAATCCTAAAGCTGACAAATCACTTTTGGTTTTTTCTAAATCAGCTTCCGGTTTATCTATTTTGTTAATCGCCACCACAAAAGGTATTTTCGCATCTTGAATAATCTTGATTGCTTCTTTGGTTTGTGGCTGAACGCCATCATCAGCGGCTACTACCAAAATAGCGATGTCAGCGACACGCGCGCCTCGAGAACGCATAGCCGTAAAGGCCTCATGTCCGTGGGTATCAATAAAAGTAATGGCTCGGCCGTTTTTGTGCACCTGATAAGCGCCGATATGTTGAGTAATGCCACCACTTTCAGTAGAAACGACATCAGTTTTTCTGATAGCATCTAAAATTTTGGTCTTACCGTGATCAACGTGGCCCATCACCACAATCACCGGTGGACGCTCGGTTTTTTGTTCAGATTCTTGAGTTAAAATTTCTTTTAATCTATCTTCTGAGGCCACCGACTCAGCACTTTGACTAACCTCCAAATCAGCGACTACACTAAAGCCCAATTCTTCACCAATAATTGAAGCGGTATCAAAATCAATCCTTTCATTCATTGATGCTAAAACACCATTCTTCATCAAGGTTTCTAAAACTTTAGTAATCGGCAAATTCATTTTACCGGCAAACTCTCTAACAGTAATCACCGCCGGAATACTTAATTCCCCACCAATTTTTTCAACAGTTTCGTCATCACCGCTAGAGCGAATTTCTGACAATCTTGCCTTTTCGCGTAATTGTCTTTCACGATTTTTCCAGGCCTCAGTGATTTTCATTGCTAAACGATCATCAACTTTGATGGCGCGACGACCAATATCAAAACCAAGCTTTGGTAATTCTTCCAAAAGCTCGTTTGAAGTTGTTTTTAAACGGCGGGCCAATTCAGAAACATTCATTGATTTGTTGTTTATTAATGAAATTCGCCTGAAAACTTTTTTTCTTGATCTTGAATAAAACTTGCGAATACCGAAACTATACCATAAAAAGATTAAAAAATCAAGTAAAAATAACAATACCCTCATCAACGTCTCAAATCTCCAAAAGATGACAAAAAGCTAAAAATGTTTTAAGATATAAAAAACATAAATATGAAATCAACCGCAAAAATTCTAAACGGCCGAGAATTGGCCGACAATATCAAGCAGGAATTAGCTAAAAATATCAGTCAATCAATTTTAAAACCCGGTTTGGCTGTTATTTTAGTGGGCGATGATTCCGCTTCACATCAATATATTGAACTAAAAGAAAAATCAGCGAACGAAATCGGCATAAATTTTCACAAATATTTATGTAATAGTAAGTGTTATCCTGAAATAGATGAATACGAATTATTAGAAATGATTGAATTCTTAAATAATGACTCAAGCGTCAACGGCATTATCGTACAATTACCCTTGCCTGAAGATTTTGATCAAAACAAAATCATCAAAGCCATTAAACCGCAAAAAGATGTTGACGGCTTTAATGGTGGAGCGATTATTCCGCCGACCATCTCGGCCGTAATTGAATTGTTAAAATTCACCACAGAAAATTTAACCGACAAAAAAACTTTAATTATCGGCAAGTCGGATATTTTCACTTTGGGATTAGAAAAATTTCTCAAACAGCAATTCAACATCAAGCACCTCAAGATTGCTAATACCATTCCTAACGACAGTGCCAATTATGATATTATTATTGTCGCTTTAGGACAAGCCCATTGTCTTAAAAAACAACACGTCAAAAATGGCGCCATCATCATTGATATTGGCATTAATAAACTTGATAATAAAACTGTCGGCGATGTTGATCCTGGGGTTTCAGAAGTTGCCGGTTTTTTATCACCGGTTCCGGGCGGAGTTGGTCCGCTAACCGTTGCTTGTTTATTACGCAACACTTGGGATTTAACACAACAACAAAATAACCTTGACAAATAGACAATTATCAACTAATCTTTAGTCCATCGAACCTTCAACAACCAAAGGAGCGTGTCATGAAAACCAAGATAACCCGAAGTTTACCGAAAGCTTGCTTTGTTTGTGGCTTGCATTATTCGTGGAAGTATTTTATTGATGAAACGATTTGCGAACCACACACTCCGGAATCACCACGAACCGAATATCAAAAATGTCCTCATTGCGGATACAATTGCATAATTAACGATCAATTGAGAAGCTGGCTAAGCGAACGGATTTTTATCGTATTTCATAATCAGTTAGTGAGAGTTGATTACAGTAAAGTAATGCTTGGCATTAAATCTAGCTGGAAAGAATGCCCCGCAACAACACTAACCGAAATTGAAAAAGTATTAGAGCAGACCGAAATTATCATTAGGCCAAAACTTGAATTCGTGATCTCAAATAATGAAGAGATTATTGACTTGGTCTTAAAAGCGCTTAAAGCAAGCAAAGACAATTTTCCCCGACTCAGCAACGCGAGATACAAAAAAGGTGTGTCACCAAAAAAGCCACCTAGCAGACGCGATCGCATATTGAAATTATTGAAATCACCCAAATCAAAATAAAACGTCTCGAAAAAAAATCTACCCGACCGCCTCAATAGGCGGTTTTTTATTTTTTAAAATTACTGAAATCAAAAACCCCGCCAAAACGACGAGGTCTTAAAATTTCTTATAATAGCATCTAAAAGCATCTAAGATAAATTAGCGTTTTTTCTTGTTTCTTCTAGCCGATAAAAGCCGCGAGGTTGAGGTGATTATTTTTTTGTTTTTAATTATTGGTGGAGACGGTTTTTTTTCTAAACCATTTTTCTTTTTGTTGGAATTTTTCAATCTTTCTAAATCACCTTTCAATTTATTCATGTTCTTGTGAATATTTTTGAGTAATTCTTTTTGTACCAAATCACGCTTCTCAACTTTTTTGTCGCCTTTGACAATATCATCAACATCATCTTGAATGTCATCCAAATCTTTTTGAATTGAATCCATATCGGTTTGAATTTCTTCTAAATCACCCTGAAACTCTTCAAAATCAGTTTGAATCTCTCCCACATCTTCAGCTAACTCTTCAACATCTTCAGCAATATCACCGACATCAGTTTGAATTTCTTCTAAATCCTCACCAACTTCTTCCAAGCTCATGGTGTTTTTGTTAACTGACATCTGAATGAAAATTGCCAAATAAATTGCCTCTAAAGAAACAGCGGTTGTTAAAATAATCAACAACATCTCCCAATCAAAACCCAAAAATCCCAAAACAAAAACTAAAACGAAAAACAAAGTATGCGCCCACAAAGAGGCGGTTGAACCGATCCAAGAGGTCAATCGTTCGGATAATAATTTTGGCGAAGCCGATGTTTTTTTAAGCATGGTAATAAAACTTTTCTTAATTATAACTCAAAAAAAGAATCGGAGCAAATCAACAATTGACATGTTAATTTGTTTATGTTAATATCAAGCATCAAGTTCTTTGACAATCAACC
>CAZYUN010000060.1:0-4682 GCA_964650755.1 uncultured Gammaproteobacteria bacterium | reverse complement strand
ATTCCGACTTTTTTAATTTCCTCCACTATCAATGTGATTGTTGCTCAACGTTTAGTGAGAAAAATCTGCAAAAACTGTATTGAAAGTTATAATTTAGACGCCAAAAGTTATGCCGAATTAGAAAAGCAATTCAATATTCCGGATCTAGAAAAAAATCTAACTGCGCTGGGATTTTTAGTTAAAAAACAAAAACTAAAAAATGTTTTATTTTATCGCGGACGCGGTTGCCAACAATGTAATAACACCGGCTACAAAGGACGCTTGGGCATCTATGAAATACTAGAAAAAAATGACGAGATTGCCGAATTGATCCTAAAAAAAGCCCCCAAAGAACAAATCGCTAAAGTAGCTATTAAAAATGGTATGGTTAGTATTTTACAAGACGGCTTCATTAAGGCCAAACAAGGTATCACCTCAATCGAAGAAGTATTAAGAGTAACCAAAGAATAATTATGACTATCAACGAAAGATTTATTAGTTTACAAAAAGTTCCGGCGACGGCCAAAATATTTTTTTTACAAAATCTAAGCGTCATGGTGAAGGCGGGTTTACCTTTAGCTAACGCCATTGAGACCCTTAGAATTCAAACTAAAAACGAAAAACTAAAATACATTTTAAAATCCGTCAGTGAAGAAATAAAAACTGGCAAGGCATTGTCAGAATGTTTAACGCCACATATCAGGGATTTTGGCGAAATATTTATTAATATGATCTCAGCCGGCGAATCATCCGGAAGCTTAGATAGTGTTTTAGAGAATCTTTATTTACAAACCAAAAAAACTCATTCCCTAAAAACCAAAATCAGAAACGCCATGACTTATCCGACCATTATCGTGATGGCGATGTTTGGTATTGGTACCTTTGTAATTGTTTATGTCTTGCCAAATCTAACCGCCATGTTCACAGAAATGGAGGCGGAATTGCCCCTACCCACCAAAATACTGATTGCAATTTCTGATTTTGTACAAGCTAATGGCTTAATACTTTTTCCATCACTAATTCTATCATTAATGATTTTCATAAAATTTATTAGCAGTGGTTATGGACAAAAACTTTGGCACAATTTGATTATTAAATTGCCAATTATTGGAGAAATAATCAAAAAAATAAACACCGCCACTATCGCTCTTAACTTAAGCAATCTCATACAAACCGACATCGCTTTACCTGAAGCGATTGCAATTACCGCTAAAACACTAAAACATCAAGGATACAGAAAAGCATTATTAGAAACATCAGAAAAAATAAAAAAGGGACAAAGAATAGCTGAGATTTTCAGCGAATACCCAGAAATTTTTTCACCTATTTTTTTGCAAATGATAGCTATCGGTGAAGAAACCGGATCTTTGGATGCGGTACTAAAAAATCTAGCCGATTTTTATCAAGAAGAAGTAGAACAAACAATGGAAACATTGCCGGTAATAATTGAGCCACTACTAATGATTATTATGGGTTTGGGTGTTGCTGGTTTAGCAATGGCCGTGATTTTGCCAATTTATTCCCTAACACAAACAATTTAAAATGACAAGTCCAAAAGGATTCACTTTGCTGGAATTAATAGTGGTCATCGCGATTATAATTATCATCTCAACTGTCAGCATCCCCTTTTATCAAAATACCAGCAAAAATCTTAATCTTTCATCAGTAGCCAGATCTTTGGCTTCTGATTTGCGTTATGCTCAACAATTATCAGTTAGTACCCAAGATCAATACGGCATCGTTTTTAATCTTTCCCAAAATTCCTACAACGTCATCAATCAAACCGAAAACCAAATCATTAAACAACAAATAATTTCTGATAATATTTTTATTCAAGACATTAGTGGTTTAACCAATGATTCAGTTTTTTTCAATCCAGCCGGAGCTGTTAGTGAAGCCGGAATCATTACTCTAAGCAACGCCAATAATCGAACCACTAATATAGAAATCAAACCATCGGGCTATGTTAAAATACAATAATTCGGGAATTAGTTTAATTGAAGCGATGCTAGCCATTACTATCTTGACTGTCGGTATTTTAACCGCAGTCAATCTTTTTCCTTTGGTTTTAAAAAATTCAGAGAACGCTGAAGCCGAAACCGTCGCCTCAAATTTAGCTCAAGCCAAAATGGAGTCACTCGCTTTTGATGGTTATTCCAACATCGGGGTCGGTGAAGTTGAAGCCAGACACAGATTATCCAACGATCCGCAAAACCCCTTTTATCAATACGAAAGAGAAACTATAGTAGAATTGTTAAATGGTAATTTAGAATCAAGCGCCTCGGACTTGGGATTAAAAAAAATTACTATCAATATGTATTGGACTAACACCAGTACCGGTCTAGAACAAACTTTAACTATTAATTCCCTAATCAGTGAAAAATAAATTATCAAATAATCGGGGCTTTACTTTATTGGAAGTGATTATCACAATCACTATATCTTTGCTGATTTTTCTACTTATTAGTGGAGTTTATTTATTAAGTCAAAAAGTTTATTTTCAAACCGATTCACGCTCCGAAATCAGTCAAAATGGCCGAGTGATTCTAGATCGAATGATTAGAGAAATCAGGCAAGCCAAAGAAATAGCCACGCAACTGCCGACCAGTAATTCCAATCCCGACCAACTACCATCAGAGATAATGTTTCAAAATGGACACGATACTCAGGATATCCGCTATCTTAGATATTTTTTAGATGGTAATGAATTAAAAAGACAAGAAGTTGTTTTTTACTTTCCCAGAGATCCACAATATTATGTTCGTTTTTATGATACTGACAAAGAAGAACCGCACGATCCGCCAATTCGTAGCGTCTTAGAAGAAAAGGTTATCGGCGAATATATTGCGGATTTGGAATTTTGGGGTGAACGATTAATTAATATCAATTTAGAGCTTCAAAAAAATGGACAAAATATGATTTTATTTACTTCAGTTTATGGTAGAAATCTTTAACCCACAAAAAAATAAAAAAGGATTTGTGTTAGTAATCGCGATGTTTACTATGGTGATTGTTTTGTCTTTGGGTCTTTATGCTTCAAGCTTCACTTTAACCGAAAAAAAAATAGCCAGCAGTCAAAAAATATCAGTCCAAAGTTATTATTTAGCTGAAGCGGGAATCGCCGAAGCTATTTGGCGTATTAAAAATGATTCAACCTGGAAAAATGGCTTTGAAACCAATCCTAATTGGAGTGTTAATTATCAGCGCAATAATGCGCTTTATCCTAACGGCTCATATACCATCAATATTCAAAATACTGATTTGGCTAAAGGAGAAATAACGGTTATCGCTAATCTGGATTTAGGGGCAAAATCAGCTCAAAGAATTGTAAAAACTTGGGTTTATAAGGCAATTGGCGATAGTGTTATAGGACCAAATGGTGAATATGCTGATGGCAACATTGATATGTCTGGAAGTAATCTTAGAGTGTTTGGGGGTGGGCTTTTTTCTAATGGAAATATAATTATTAATTTTTATAGCGGAATTAATGTTGATAAAAATATTGAGGCGGTTGGTAATATCAATATCAACCAAAGCTGTAATGTTATTGCCTCTTCTACTTTTTCTAATAATCGACCGCCCGCTCCGGCGCCAATAGCTATGCCGGCAGTATCTTTTGATAACCCGGGCGACAGCGAATCCTACAAAAATCGCGCTAACACAATCTATACTAAAAAACAATTTGAAGATCTACTTTGGGCTAATCGTGGCGGTTCACTAACGCTTAATGGTATACATTATGTCACTGGCGATGTTTCAATTAAAGGTGATATTGACCTAACTATTAATGGCGTCTTAGTGGCTGATGGTAATGTTGTTTTGGGAGAAAATACTTTATTGTGTTGTTGGGGTCTTAATTGTGGTCGAGCGGATATTATTATTAACCAACAATCAAGCACCTCACCATCAGGAATCTTTAGTAAAAAAGATATTAATTTTGAATTATGTCTTGATACTTTAAATGCTCAGGGATTATTTTATGCCAATGATAAAATAAATATCTTAAGCTTGACTAGGGCTAATAATATTCAGGGCGCATTGGTCTCCAGAAAATTAACACTAACCAGCTTGTGGCAAGGATTTAATATCACTTATGATAATAATATCGTTAACCAAGCATTGGGCGATCCCCAATTCTCACCAATTGTAACAGTAGAACACTGGGAAGAAGAATATTAATTTATAAAAAAGATAATTTTGTGTTATAATAAATATATCAAAAAAAATCTCAATGTCTTTTTTTTCAACAACTGAAAAAGCTTTTGGCTTAGATATCTCCGATCAAACTCTACGCCTAATTCAACTTACCAAAATTGGTAAAAATTTTAAAATTGCTCTTTATAATGAAATCAAATTGCCAGAGGGATGTTTAAAAAAAGGAAAAATAATTCAGCCGAAAGTTTTTTCTGATCATTTAAAAAAATTAATAGAAACTGTCTTCGGCCATGGTTCTTTGAGTAAAAAAGCTGTCGTGTCCCTACCCGAAACTGAGACATTTATTAAAAATTTTCAATTAGAGGCAACAAATGAGATTGAGGCCAAAAAACAACTGACAGAATTATTACCACAATCAATCCCTTGGAATATTGAGGATATTTATTGGGATTATGAAATCATCAAAGAAAATAATAAAATTATTGGCGCCGTAGCCGGAGCATCACCCAAAGATATTATTGATGACTACTTAAAAGTTTTTACAACCG
>CAZYUN010000059.1:0-4919 GCA_964650755.1 uncultured Gammaproteobacteria bacterium | reverse complement strand
TAATCATTTGAATTGGAGTAGCGGTTATTCCTTGGCCAAAAGAAATTGTCGCTTGATGAATTTCACCTTTGGCCGTCAAATTATTAATATTACCAACACTTTCCTTTTGTAAATCAATACCTGTTGCCTGACCGAAACCAAATTTTTTAACATAATCAACAAAACTACTAACCCCCATCTGGCGCATCGCATAAATAACTCCCGTATTGATTGAATATTCCAAAACACGAGTCATATTCACATAACCATAACTTTTGTTTTCAAAATTCCTAATTTGATCACGACCATAATCAACTACTCCAGTATCAGTATAATAAGTATCAGCACTCACTTTGCCGGCATCAATAGCAGAAGCAATGGTAATCGGTTTAAAAATAGATCCCGGTTCATAAGCATCAAAAATAGCACGATTATTGAATTTGTTCGGCTCATCAACTTGAAAATACTTATCTGGATTATAATCCGGAAAAGAACACATCGCCAAAATTGCACCAGTATCCGGCTCCATCACTATAATTACCCCACCCTTAGCTTGATTGCGATCGATTGTTTTTTTTAGTTCTTGACAAGCAACATATTGTAAAGAACGATTAATCGTCAAAACCAAATCTGAGCCATCAATTTTTTCTTTAAACAAATTATCACCCAAAGCGATCAAATTTCCACGCGAGTCGCGTTCTGATTTTATTTCACCGACTTGACCAGCTAAAACATCATCAAAATAACCCTCCAAACCATATTTGCCAACACGCTCATCGCCATCATAACCCCAAAAACCAAACAACTGCCCACCTAATCCGTTTTCAGTATAATAACGATAGGCCTTTTCAGTCCAACCCACTCCCGCCAAACCGGCCGATTTTAATTTTTCTATAACCGCATAATCAACCCGATCACGCAAAGGATAATAAGCCCGTTCTTTGTTATTAAAAATATCTATCCATTTTTGCAATAATGTGGTTTGTGTGCTATTAAAACCAGATAAATCAGTAGAGGTGGCATTATTTAAAGCTTCAATTAAATCAGCATTTGATTCGGCAAATTCTTTTTCTTGGGTATCTTCGGGTAATCCAATTATTTCTAACAAGGAGATGGCTGTTGAAGTGGCGTTTTCAATTTCTCGCGGTGAAGCATAAATCAAATACATTGTTTGATTGCTGACCAAAGGATACAAAACGGTTTTGTCACCGGTTTTCTCACGCACATAAATTGATCCTCTTTGTGGAAATAGTTTTTTGTATAATTCATATTGATCGGCCGACAAAGAGCGATAAAAATCACCTTTAAGTATTTGTAAATCAAACAAACGAATAACAATTAAAATCGCAACTACTAAAAAAATAACGGACAAAAATTTCAATCTGCCGTTATCATTATTGGCTTGTGGCCGATGCTTGATTCTCAGATAGGCCTTGGCAACCATAAAATAAAATTATCTATTGAGAGCGATAGCTGGAGTTTCGGACATTGAAATAGTATCAACTGAAGAAATCGGTTCAAGTTTTAGTTTTTGCGCTTCAGCTGAAATTGATTCAATGGATTGAAGTTTTAAATATGATAGATTCAATCTGGAGTTTTCTTGTTGTAATTCGGTTAGTTCTTTTTCTAAATCTTTAATCCGATAACCGGCCGAGGCGGTCTGATTAGTAAAATTAAAATAACAAAAACCCAAGAAAAAATTACCTGCTACCAACATCATTACTAATAATTTTGAAGCGGTCGCTCGCCACAAAATCGCTCGCAAATCTTTGCCCTTTATCAATTCGGGAAAATGATGATTGCGTCCTTCGTGTTGACAGAATTTTTTCCAAAATTTACACATATATATTTTATTGTTTTTATTATTTTATTTTTTCGGCTATGCGCAATTTAGCGCTTCGGGCACGAGGATTTTTTTGTAATTCACGCTCACCGGCAATAATCGGTTTTTTATTAATCAGTCGCAAACGAGGATAATCGCCATTAGACATTTCTTTGAAGAAGTTTTTTATCAACCGATCTTCGCCCGAATGAAAAGAAATAACGGCTAATCGTCCACCCGGCCTCAAAATCTCAATCGCTTTAGGCAATACGGCGCGGATATTGCCAAATTCATCATTAACAACAATTCTTAGGGCCTGCAAAACTCTGGTAGCGGGATTTTTTTTGGACGGTTGCCGGAATTTTCGGCGATAGATATCTTCAATCAGCCGGACAAGCATGGCGGCTGATTGGATATTATCGCCGTTAGTTCTGGCTTTGACTATCGCTTGAGCGATAATTTTTGCTAAAGGTTCTTCGCCGTAATCTTCAAAAATATGAGTCAATTCTTTTTCACTATAATTTAAAATAATGTCGCTGGCGGTTTGAGCATCAGAATCTTTATCAAATCTCATATCTAAATCACCTGTTGATAAAAAACTGAATCCGCGATCTGTATCAGCTAATTGGTCAGAAGATAATCCCAAATCCAACAATACTCCACTGATTTCACCAACTTGAAAATCTTTTTGGCACTTTTCGTAAATACTTTTTAAATTGCGATAATTGTCGTTGATAATAATCAAATTCTGATGACTCGCCTGTCTGACCGCATTATTATCCCAATCAATGCCAATCACCTTGCCGTTGGGTTTTACTTTTTCAACCAATGCCAAACTATGACCACCGCCACCAAAAGTGCAATCAATAAAATTTTCTCCGCTTTTGGGATTAAGGCCGGCTAAAACCTCATCCAACAAAACCGGCTCATGAACGGTCGGCATAATAATGCTTAATTTTTTAAATTGCTTAAAGTTTCGGCAATTTCGTTATAATTCAATTCACTATTAGTTTGATATTCACGCCACTTGGCTTCGTCCCAGATTTCTAATCGATTATATAAACCGGCAATAACTACATTTTTAGCTAAACCGGCAAACTTTCTTAAATATTCAGGCAAAATAATTCTTCCTTGTTTGTCAAACTCAACCTCCATTGCACCAGCTAACATTGAACGGCTATAGGCGCGATTGCCGGATTTGTCAATTGGCAAATCAGCCAAATTAGAAGCAATCTTCTCCCATTCTTTTTCTGGATACAAAAACAGACAGTTATCCAATCCCTTGGTAACTACGGCATTTTTGAGTTTAGGACGAAACTTGGCTGGAACGGCAACACGCCCCTTATCATCTAAATTGTGGTAATACTGACCGATTAGCATAGTATAAAAATTCTCTCAAAAATAAACTAAAAGGTGGTTTTGATTAACTAAAGCTTTTTTTAATTTTTAACTTAATTATCAAATTCACCACTTTTCACCACTCTGATATAATTATACACCACTTTGCACCACCAAGCAAACCTAATTATCCACTTTTTTATAATAAAAAAATGCCCAATTTTAGGCATTTTTCTTAATTAAATTAGTGGCTGTGGAAAACTTATTAAATAAAAAAATATTTTAACTAAAATTATCCACAGGCAGAGTTGTGTGATTATGATTTTTTTATGGTGATATTTGGCTCACGATCATAAATTGGCTCCACTAAATTCTGTTTGGGATTTTTTTTAATCCAATCATAAACCAAAATCGCTAACTCTTGAGGCGTTGAAAATGCGTCAGAACGAATACCGGCAATAGGTAACCCCAAAGCATAGCCCAAAGCATTGGCGGTCGCTACGCCAACTCGAACCGAAGTAAATCCACCCGGACCGACTACCACGCCAATCCCCTTGAGCGCGGTTGTTTTTATTTTTTCTTGAGTTAACAATTTGTTAATCGTCGGCAAAATCTTTTCTGCTTGATGAAAACTGCCGGCGACTTTTTTAATTTTTGCCTCACCTCTTTTGCGAGATAACAAAACCAAAAAATGATCTTGAGGCACGGTATTGATGATTAAAATCATAATAATTTTTTTGAGTTAGATTAAGAGTATTAAGATGTAAATTAAAAAATAAACAAAAAATCCTAAGCTTCTGATTTGGGAAGACGAAAGGCAACATCATCACGATACAACCAGGAATTATCATAATCACGATCATCCAAAAACGCCCAACTAGAGTCAAGACCCAATCCACCAAGATTATTACACATTAACAAAAAAACACCTGAAAGATCTTCTATAGCAATGGGTTTCATAGCGATTCTAAGACCATTAATTAGTGGCTGATCAAGATATTGTTTTCGTAATTGCGGTCCTGTTTCTGAAGAACAAAGTTCTAAACCCAGTTCCTCAGCTTTTTGAAATAATTCCCTGGTCTTAGCGCTCCTTAAAAAACCCAGATCTTGGACTTTTAAACGAATAATGGTGATATTTTCTTTTTCTTTTGAAACTGTAAAATCGGCGTTTTTTAACATACTATCGGCCGTCTCAGATACTCTAAATTGACTTTTCATCTCCTCAATCAACTCTTCTTTGCTCTGTCCGCCAATAATGGCTTCCATTTTCTTAATTCTACCCTCGGGAAATTTAGTATAAATATATTCTATGTTTTGAGGCAAAACCTGAAAGAAGTTGGGGAATAATTCTCCTACATACGCCTCAATTTCTTTCTTGTCTTTGATAGCTTGTTGAAGTTCTTGTTGATTATGAGCAATTTGATCTGGAGTGCAATCAAGGATTCTTAACATGTCAGCATTTTGGTCGCGATGAGTGACAATTTCTGCAAGTTTTCTATATAGAGCATTATCATAAAAAAAATTATCATACAAAAAATCCAATTCGTGTCTTCTTAAATCAGGAATGGGTTGTTGGTATTTTGGTTCTTGATTTGAATCTTGTATGGGTTTAAAGCAACGAGAATAAAGATAATCAATTTTTTGTTTGTGAGTTAGTTTTAAGAATTCTTTTTTTTCTTGTTTTTCATTATAACCACTTAATTCCTTCAAATCCTCTAACCTCTTTCTCGCCTCTTCTTTAGCGTCATAGAGATTGTCAAAGATGTCTTTTTTGGCATTA
>CAZYUN010000058.1:0-4996 GCA_964650755.1 uncultured Gammaproteobacteria bacterium | reverse complement strand
GTTGTGTTTACTTATTTCTATACCGCTGTTATTTTTAAACCGGATCAAATTGCTGAAAATCTTCAAAAACAAGGTGGTTTTGTTCCCGGTATTAGACCCGGAAAACCAACCTCAGATTATTTGCAAAATATTATGAGTCGCGTGATTTTTACTGGTGCTTTGTTTTTGGGTTTGATTGCTGTTTTGCCTTTGTTAACAGCCCAAATAACAGGCACTCAATCTTTAGTTATTGGCGGTACTTCCTTGTTGATCGTTGTTTCGGTGGTTATAGAAACAGTCAGGCAAATTAACGCTCAATTATCAATGCGTGATTACGAAGAAATTTAATTTAATTATCATTAGTTAGTATATACAATAAAAGGGATTCTAATCCCTTTTATTTTTTCTCTTAATGTTGTAAAATATTGTCATTAAATAATAAAAGAAAACTATGTTTTTAAATGAAAAACCATTTGAATTGATTTTTTTAGGTCCGCCGGTTTCGGGCAAGGGAACGCAAACAGAATTGATAGCAAAAACTTTTGATATTCCTCATATTTCCACCGGAGTTATTTTACACGGCATTAAATCTGATGTTGAAAATCCATTAGCTCAAGAAGTTGCCGGTTATATGAATAATGGTCAGTTGGTGCCGGGTGATTTGGTTAATCGTTTAGTGGCTGATAGGATTAAAAAAGAGGATTGTAAATTCGGTTATGCCATGGATGGCTTTCCTAGAACTTTAGATCAAGCAAAATTTTTAGATGAAAATGCTGATGTTGATCGGGTTTTTTTAATCAATGTTAGTGATGAGGTAATTATTGAAAGAATGTCGGGCCGTCGCGTTTGTAAAAATGGCCACACCTGGCATTTAAAATATTCACCACCCAAAAATCCTGAAATTTGCGATATTTGTGGTGAGCCCTTGTTTCAAAGAGATGATGATCGCGAAGAAACAGTTAAGTCAAGATTAGCTATTTATCATCAAGAAATGTCTGAAATTATCAAGTTTTATGAGTCGAAGGGGCTTTTAACCATAATTGACGGTGAAAAACATATTGAAGATGTTTATCATCAAATTGTCAAGTCGTTAGTTATGGATTTAAGAAGTAAAATTGGCTGGAGATAGGATTAAATAAGATTTTTAGACATCCGCTATCGGTTGGTGGCGGATGTTTTTTTTCTTTGACTTTTTTGCTATAATGAACTCATTATGATTAAATATAAAACTCAAGAACAAATCAAATTATTAGCTGAAGGCGGTAAAATTTTGGCTAAAATAGTTGATTTAGTTTCACAAAAGGCGAAACCCGGAGTAACTACCGGAGAATTAAACGAATATGCCGAACAATTGATTGAGTCGGCTGGAGCTGAGGGTAGTTTTAAAAATTATCAAGCAGCTTGGGCGGAATCAGTTTATCCCGCTTCTTTATGCGTCTCAGTCAATGATGAGGTGGTTCATGGGATTCCGAAATTTGATAGCAAATTAAAAGACGGTGACATAGTTGGCTTAGATTGCGGTTTGAAATATAAGGGATTATATACTGACATGGCAGTGACAGTACCAGTTGGGAAAATAGATAAGACCACAAAAAAATTATTAAATTGTACCAAATCAGCGTTGATGAATGGCATTAAAAAAATCAAGCCCGGTCGGAAATTGTCTGATATCGCTCAAGCGATTCAACAACGGGCCGAACAAGATGGTTTTTCTGTAGTTAAGGATTTGTGTGGACACGGAGTTGGTTTTGCGGCTCATGAAGATCCTCAAATACCTAATTATTGGCCGGCTTATGGTGTTAAAGATTTTGTTTTAGAAGAGGGGATGGTTTTGGCGATTGAGCCAATGTTAAATTTGGGTGATTATCAAGTTGATAGTTTAGATGATGGTTGGACAATAGTGACTGCTGACAATTCTTTGTCGGCTCATTTTGAACATACTGTAGCAGTTACAAAATCCGGTTTTCAAATATTAACTCAAAAATAATTTTCATATGCCCCTCAACTGCCCTCAAGCCATCTCCAAACTAAAAGCATATCAACAGCAACATCAAAAACTTCAAAATCAATTTGATGAGTTTTTGTCTCAAGTGCCATTCTTACCAGATATTAAATGGGATGAGCCCTTTATGTCTTCACCTCACTACAAAGATATCACTAATGCCCCCAAAAACATCTTTGACAATCTCTATGATGCTAAAGAAGAGGCGAGAAAGTCATTAGCTGAATTAGAGAGTATGGCTTATGATAGTGTTTTATTTTTTAAACAAGCTGAAAATCCATATTATGAAAAAATCGTAGAAGATGGAATGGTTCTGCCCAATTTTGATCGTAGAAAATTAAAGAATTACAAAGTTGATTTGAATCAGGTTTTATATACTGATAGAAAATCTTATGATGAGGATTTTGGCCCGGATGTTGTTTTACCTCAAAAATTTTCGGAATTAGGACTGGGTGTCAAACAAATGAAAGAATTAAAAAATAGAATTGCTTTGGGAGAGATTCCAATTTTTATGCCCGGCAGGCAAATACAGCTAAGGGATTTGCCTCAGTTTATTTCTCAAATATTTATTCCATTTGTTGAATTTGGACAAAAAAGCTATCGCACCCGACATCAAGATAGTGATATTAATTCTCTTCGATTTGGTAATTTTTCTTATTTAATGACCGAAGTTTTTCAGATGTTATTAGAAAACAAAAAAACCAGAGTTAATTATGAGTCATTAAATGATGAACAATTTGAGAAAATAAGGAATAAATTAGCGATATTTGGTGCCATTAGTAATCCTACACCTTTTTTAAATAGCTTAATTAAAGCAATTAATTCCATTCCTGACAGACCTTATGTTTTTACTGTCAACACAAAAGAACCAATTAAATTCAAAAAACCAGAAGATTTGCATCAAGCAATAAAACAATCCAATCAAGAACGGGGAGTTATTAGTATTATAGAGCATCTTTGTTTGCGAAAAATATTTGCCGAAAGAATTTTAGCTTTGGCTAAAACCCAGAATAAAAGTTTTTCTACTTTAAAGTCCATTGATAATTATAATCGTGTTTGTTTTGATATTTTGCCAGGGAAACATAGTTTAGTTGTTAGTGATGGAATTTTTGAAGTAATTCCGACTACCAATTTATTTACAACTCGTTTAGTAACCAGATTTTATTCAAATAAAAAATAAATGTATGAAATATTTAGGTATTGATTATGGCGATTCTAAAATTGGTTTGGCTTTGGGTGATAGTGAAACCGGCTTGGCTTTGCCTTTTAAGATTATTGCCAATGAGGGCAGAGAAAAATTATTCAGCGAATTGAATCAGATTATTGCAGATGAAGAGATTGAGTGTTTGGTTGTCGGTTGGCCACTTAATGTAAATTCTCAAGCCACTGAACAGACAAAAAAGGTTGATGATTTTGTCAGTGAAGCAAAATTGCGTTTGTCAATAACTATTGAAACCAATGATGAAAGATTTTCTTCGCAAGAAGCGAAAAAAATGGGAGCCGGAAAAAGAGATGATGATGTCGCGGCTATGTTGTTATTGCAAAATTATTTGGATAGTCAAAATTAATATTTTATGAGCTTATTGACTGAAGCCATTGTTTTGAAACGTTTGCCGGCAGGAGAAAATGATCTGTCTTATGTTTTATTAACTTCAGAAATCGGCAAGGTTCGCGTTTTGGCGCGTGGTGGCAGAAAAATAAAATCAAAATTAGCCCCGCATCTTGCTGGCATTGCGATTGTAGATGTTTTGTTGATTGAGGGTAGAAATGGTTATAGTTTGGCTGGGGCTAAAATCAAACAAGATTTTCGTCATTTGTGTGAAGTTGATTGTTTGCTTGCTTCAGCTAATCTTTTTTTATCTCTTATTGATTCAGTATTGCCCGAAAAGGCCAAAGATGATGAAATTTTTCAGCTGACTACTGATACTTTGAAAGAATTGGTTAATGTTTCAAATGATGTTGGGGCGAAAATAAAAATCAACTCCGCTGTTTATAAGTTATTAAAGATTCTTGGGCTTCAGCCGGACATTTCTTCAGCCACTAATCAGCGAGAATTATTCATATCCTTAATTGGATCCTTAGAATCGATTACTGATCGTTTGGCAATTTCTCAAGCTGTTTATTAAAATATCTTTTTTTGTTATAATTAAATTATGCCTGATGATATTAATTTGCCAACTTCAGATTTGTCGGGTTGGCAATTAAAATTAAGTTATTTTTATGTCAGCAATAAATTATTATTGCGCAAATTATTGTTGGCATTTTTGATTTTAATAAATGTTTTTTTGTGGTCTTATGTGATTTTGAATTTGGGCTTGTTTGTTGTTGGTTATAGTAATCTACAAAAAGATATTCGTGGTTTGTTGTTTAACGGTTCACCTTCGTTACCTTTAGCTGAATCACAAAAACCGGTTGATCTGAAAATATCCGCAGTTGAAAGTTTTCCCGGCAATGAAGTTGGAAAATATGATTTGATGGCTGAAGTAATTAATGAAAATATTTTTTGGTTAGCGGAATTTGATTATGAATTTAAGGGTTCTTCTGGTGGTTCAGGCAGATTGTATCATGGTTTTGTTTTGCCCGGGGGTAAAAAGTTTTTATTTGATCTTAATCAAACTAATGGCGATGGTCAATTAGAAATCAAAAACATTTCTTGGCGTCGTTTTAATGATTATGCTACTTTAAAAAATCAACGCGAATTATTTTTAATCTCTCAAGAAAATTTTTATCAATCATCGGTGCTTGGCAATCCTTCAAAATTAGATTTTATAATTAAAAACAATTCACCCTTCGGTTATTGGCGTTCCGGCGTAGCGGTCTTGTTGTATGGCGGCGGCAGTTTAGTTGGCGTTAATTATCTTGATTTTGAGCAATTTCAATCTGGTGCCGAACGCTTGATATCTTTAAACTGGTCCAAACCCTTGCCGTTGGTAGATAATTTTGAAATTATTCCCGAAATTGATTATTTATCCGACTATAATCTGATGCCACCGGCGCAACAATAGTCGTGAATTT
>CAZYUN010000057.1:0-5030 GCA_964650755.1 uncultured Gammaproteobacteria bacterium | reverse complement strand
TTTTTTTCAATTATATGCTTTTTTTAGAAGACGCTTTAGAAAAATTTGCCGATTTGGATCCTGAAGTCGTTTTTGCTGTTAACAGCGACAGGGTCATCGCTTCTCTCAAACAATTAGCCGAAAAATATGGTGTTAGTTTTGAATCGGCTTTATTGTTTTTGGTTGTTGGTGATTTGCCTGAAACTGAAATAGCTGATTATTTGGTGCGTGAAGCCGGTTTAGATGAAAAAATCGCTGATCAAGCAACACAAGAATTTTTAGAATTGGTGGCCAAACCCTTGAGTTTGCGTTTGGGTTTTCTTAATGCCGACCCCGATAAAGAATTTATGTCTTTGGTTCAAGAAAAAGAGTATTTAAGAAAAATTTTTAAAGAAGATTTGTTGGTGGAGTTAAAAGATTCGCCGTTTTTGAAAAATGCTTTTAATTTTCGTATTTTTGATATTTTAGAAAAAGATATTAATTTCAAAAGAGAGTTGGAGCGTTTGTTGTATGATAATAACGAAAGGGTTACTGCTAATAATATTGTAGTGAGTGGTCAAACCGTTGCGCCAACAATAGCTAATTGGTTGCGTGATTTTATTAATACTGCCGGTAGCGCCAATTTTAATTCGGTGGTTTTTTCTAATTATTTGGTTAATTCTGCTAATACTAAAAATTTAACCCCCGAAGAAAGAAGTATTTTGGCGGACTTAATCAGTGTTTATAAGAATTTGAAATTTTTTGAAGAAGAAGTTGAGGGACGGGGAATTGATGATTGGCGTATCTTGCCCTTTTCTGTCAGCGAATTAAAACAAGTGGGCAAGACCTCCAAAACAAAAGCAACTTCTAAAAAATCAGACAAAAAATCAGCTGAAGAGATTTTAGAAAAAGAAGTTACGGTCAATTCATTGGATGAAAAATTATCAAGTTATGATTGGCCCAATCTCTCACCCTTAGAAACTAGAGCGATTTTGGAATCCCTAGGAATTACGCTTAAAGATTTTAAGAATTGGCATTTACAAAAATATGGAAAATGAATTACTAACAAAAATTTCAGCATTACCGGCAGAATTAAAGCAAAAATTGTCGGATGAGAAGTTTTTGGATGATTTGGATCAATTAGAAGAAAGTTATGGCATCAAATCCATATCTTTGATTGTTTCTATTTTAAGTAATGAATTAAAATTGCAGGAGCTGGCAAAAAAATTATCAACAGATTATGGTTTTAATGACTTTTTGTCTCAAGAAATATCTCAAAAAATAGAAAAACAACTAAAAAATATCGGTTGGCAGTCAACATCGCCAATCAGTCAAGTAATTAAGGACAGTCCCACCTCAGACCTGATTTTTTCTCAAGAAGATGAGGATGAAGTCAAGCGTTATGCTTGGTCTCAAAATCAAAATAATAATTCAATTGATTATCAAAAGTTAGCTTTGGGAATCATTGAAAAAATAGGAATAAAGCTTGATTTATCACTCAAAGATCGGTTGCTTCAAGTGGTGTTGCATCGACTAAAAGATATTCGTGATGATTTGGAAACTCTTGATAGTTTAACAAAATCAATTGCAAATGGCGGTTTGGGTTTTGAACAGTTAGAGGCCGAAAAATTATTAAAAATAATTAAATCAGAATCCGGTTTAATAGATTTTTTTACTTCTGATGGCAGTAATAAATTGTCAGCGATTCAACCCCAGTCAGGAGTTAAGGTTGTGGATTTTTTGTCGCAAGCTACGAAATCAACTTATGAATCGGCAGATTCTTTTCAAAATTCAACTCAAAACTCGGTTCCAAATTTTGTTTCAAATTCAGTACTAGTCAAAACGCAAGATCAAATTATAAACAATCAATCTTCAGTCGTCAAAGAAACAACAAAAGTGCCAACAATTGACGAAGAGGATGGTTTGCCGATAATTAAGATGCCTGAAAAGAATTTGCCTCAGCCGGTTAGTGACTTTTTGCCACAGACAGAAGAATTAGCAGAAGAAGCGGAAGAGATAGTTAGCATTATCTCAGACATTGATTTAGATGATTCTTCTTTAAATACAAATCAAAAAACTGAGTTGGCAAAAAAATTGCCGATAGAGTCAAAAAATGTTAAAATTAATAATAGCAGTGATGTTGATTTGCCACCGCCAATGCCTCGTCCTTATGTTGGTAATCAAGATATTCCCGAAAGCGTATTAAATTCAAAAAACATCGGTCGACCGAATCTTGATGATGTTAAATTTGAGAAAAAATCTTTCGGTCCTTTAGAAGAATTAGAACAGATGACTTTGATAGAGTTTAGACGATTATCAGCCGATCCCAATAATGCGGTTAAAAAAATAGAAGAAAAAATTAATTTGTTATATGATCGAGGAGTTAGTGAGCGTGCTAAAGGTATAGTGGCGTGGAGCAAAAGCGAGGTAATGCGTTTTTATAGAAACCTTATTCAGCTTTCGCTTAATTCCGGTCAGCCGATTGATTTGATTGTTAAAGAAAGGTTATTGTCGGGAAAACCGACATTATCTTTAGATGAAATAGAGGCGGTTTCTCAACTAAATAATAAATTAAGATATTAAGCCGATTTTTAGATTTTTATGCAACAAGTCGTTGTACCTCAATTTTTGGACGTAGAAGACAAGATTTTGGGGCCGATTACCGTTCGGCAGTTTTTGGAATTATTGGTTGGGGTAATTATTTTAGCGATTTTATATCGTTTGTTGTATTTTGTGACATTTGTGTTTGTTGGTTTTTTTGTTGTCGTAGCCACTTTAGTACTGGCTTTTTTGCGAGTTAATGGTCAGGCCTTTCATTTGTTTTTACTTAATTTTATTCAAACCTTAAAAAGTCCCAAATTAAAAATTTGGCGCAAACAATATCAAGCCAGAGATTATCGCGATACCGACAAACCCGAATCCGTTAAACCGATTGCCATGAAACGACCGGTTTCGGTTTCTCGGATTTCAGAAATTGCTTTGGTGATAGACACCGGAGGAATTTATCGCGGTGAAAATGGTAATTAAAAATTATGGCTGACAAAAAAGCTACAAAAGCAACACCCGCTACTCAACGTTATTTACAGATCGCTGAAATCCGCGATGATGTTTTGGTTATGAAGGATGGTTCCTTGCGCGCGGTTTTGTTGGTTTCTTCAATTAATTTTGCATTAAAATCAGAAGACGAACAAAATGCCATTGTTTCGGCTTATGTGAGTTTTTTGAATTCTTTAGATTCACCACTTCAAATTTTAATTCAGTCACGCAAGCTTGATTTGGAAGAATATCTTACTTATTTAAAAGATATCGAAAAAAAACAAACCAACGATTTATTGAAAATGCAGATGGCAGAATATATTCAATATATTAGCGAATTAGTTGATTTGGGTAATATTATGACCAAGCGGTTTTATGTGATTGTGCCTTTTGAGCCGTTTCGTTCCAATAAGCGAGGTTTTTTTCAACGCATGGGTGATGTTGTTTCGCCCACCTCGGTTGTCTCTTTGAACCAAAAACTTTTTATGTCCAGACAAAAAGAGTTGTTTGTGATTGTTGATAAAATCATGAGTGGCTTGGCGAGTATGAGTTTGCGCGCTCAAGTTTTAGATACTCAAGCTCTCATTGAATTATTTTATAATACCTATAATCCAACTGTTGCTCGTAATGAAAAATTATCCGACATCAATAAATTGATGATGGAAAACACTATGTAATTTATTATGTTTAATCCTTCAGATTTACAAACTAATCCTAATTTGCCACCGCCACCACCGGCGTCTGGTTTTAAACCCGAACCACAACCCACTAAAGAACAAATTCAACAAGCCGAAAACAAAAACATCAAAGTTTCTAAAGAGATGCTTGAAGAAGAAAAGATTTATAGACGAGGCGTGGTTACGGTTCGCGATTTAGTGGCGCCAGCCGCCTTAGAAGTCACCGCTTCACATATTCGCTTGGGTGATTATTATGTGAGAACTTTGTTTGTTTTTGAATATCCCCGTTATATCGCTGTCGGTTGGTTTGCACCGATTATTAATATGGATATTACTGCTGATATTTCTATGTATTTTTATCCGGTGAAATCATCAGTAATTTTAAAACAATTAAAAAAGAAAGTTGGTGTTTTGGAGTCAACGATTATTAGCGCGGCTGAAAAAGGCGCACCACGCGATCCTTTGTCAGAAACCGCTTTGCGTGATATGGAAAAGTTGCGTGATGATTTGACTCAAGGTATTGAACATTTTTTTCAAATTTCTTTGTATGTTACTTTGTATGCTAAAACATTAGAGGAATTAGATGATGTTTCAGAAAGAATTGAGAATTTTTTTGGTCAAACTTTGATTTATTCGCGTCGAGTTTTTTATCAAGCAGAGCAGGGTTTTAATTCCACCTTGCCGATGGCTTATGATGAGCTTCAGGTTTATATTAATATGAATTCTTCACCGGCGGCTTCGTCATTCCCGTTTGTTTCTTCTGATTTGACTTCTGATCGTGGCGTTTTGTATGGCATTAATAGACACAATAACAGTTTAATTTTGTTTGATCGTTTTTCGCTTCAAAATGCCAATATGGTGGTGTTTGCGACTTCCGGCGCCGGTAAGTCCTATGCTATCAAATTAGAGGTTTTGCGTTCTATGATGCTAGGAACAGAAGTTATTATTATTGATCCTGAAAGAGAATATAGTCATTTGTGTGAAGCGGTTGGCGGAACTTATATTGATATTTCTTTAAATTCTGATGCTAAAATCAATCCCTTTGATTTGCCTCGAGCAATTGGTGAGGATGCTAAGCCGGCTGATATTATTCGTAATGCCGTAATTACCATCAAGGGTTTAGTGAGATTGATGATTGGTGAAGTGACGCCCGAAGAGGACTCAATTATTGATCGTGCTTTGTTAGAAACTTATGCTAAAAAAGATATTACGCCAGAAGCGGATTTGCGTTATGCTGAGCCACCGGTAATGCAGGACTTTCAAGATATTTTAGAAGGTATGGAGGGTGGTGAAAATATCGTTTTGAAAATAAAAAAATACACTGAGGGAACTTTTTCGGGATTATTAAATAGTCCGACT